>DATDFI010000364.1:0-5099 GCA_036522695.1 Bacteroidia bacterium
CGCGAACGTATTTACCCGGTGGGAAGGCTGGACCGCACTACCACGGGCGTTTTACTTTTTACCAATGACGGGGAACTCACCAAGCGGCTCACCCACCCCCGTTACGGCATTAAAAAAATATACCACGTCAGCCTGGATCAAAACCTCAAGCGCAGTGATTTTGACGCGATCGCGGGCGGGATCGAGTTGGAGGATGGCCCTATAAAACCGGATGCTATTGATTACGTAGGCGAAGCGAAGAACGAGATCGGTATAGAGATACACTCGGGCCGCAACCGCATTGTGCGCAGGATCTTCGAAAAGTTCAATTACAAAGTGGTGAAGCTGGACCGTGTGTATTTTGCCGGTCTTACCAAAAAGGACCTCCCGCGCGGGCACTGGCGTCATCTCGATGAAAAAGAGCTCAACATGCTCAGGATAGTGGCCGGAAAAGCTGTTTCCTGATAGCAGAATTTGTTAAAAAACCTTTCTTTCTATAACCAAATCGCTGAAGCGCAGGTATAAGCCTTTATTAACATCGTCCTGTAAAGACTTTTAACCTTCTAACCCGGTAAACTGGCTCTTTTTTACAAAACTTTGTAAGTAAGCACGCTTAAACTGCGCTTCATCCGATGGAAGAAGAAAAGCCGGGTATTACCGAACAGCCTGTTGTAAATGCTGCACCTGTTCCCGAACCGCCAAAAAAAAGCCGGTGGTGGAAATGGGTGAAACGTATTTTCTGGACCCTCACCATTTTTATTTTAATGGTGCTCATCTCGGCCGGCTGCCTGCTTTATTTTTTCAGCGATAAGATCAAGCAATACGCCATCGCACAGCTCAACACTTACCTCAACACCCCGGTCTTTGTTGATTCCAAGAATATCGATTTTACCGTCCTGCAAAATTTCCCCAATGCCTCCGTTGATTTTAAAGATGTGAAGGCCATGGAGGTGACGGATAAAAAGAACAAGGATGTTCTTTTTCACGCAGGAAAAATTTCCTTCCAGTTCAACATCCTCGATATTTTTCACGAGAACTACAACATTAAAAAAGTGGAAGTGGCTGATGTGGACCTCAAGCTGAAAGTGGATAAGGACGGGAAGGATAATTTTCACTTTCTCAAAGAATCATCCGATACTTCATCCTCCAAATTCGAATTTGCTTTGCAGGAATTCGGGTTCAGCAATGTGCACCTCAGCTATTTGGATAAGGCAACGAATTCTGATGTGGCGTTCACGGTAAAGAATGCCGACCTGAGCGGGAAATTTTCGAGCGACAATTATTCCCTGAGCACCGAAGGGCGGCTATTTGTGGACCATTATAAAAAGGACAGCGTGGATTACCTCCCGCAAAAGAACGTAAGCCTCGACCTGGTACTGGATGTGGATAACAACAATTCATCTTACACTTTTTCCAAAGGAGGGTTCAAAGTGGAAGACATGTTCCTGGAGATGAGCGGCAACATCGTTCGCCATGAAAAGGGCGACCAGTTCAATGTGCAGATGAAAGGAAAAGACATGAATATTCAATCCGTTCTTTCGCTGGTGCCGGCCAAATACAAGGAACGCATCAGCGAATACGACAGCGAAGGGGAATTTTATTTCGATGCGCAGGTGAATGGAACACTTTCCGAAAAAAGTTCGCCTACGGTGCGCGCGGGTTTCGGCACGCGTAATGGAGAGATCGGCAAAGGCGGTTCCTCCGTAAAAATGAAAAACGTTCAGCTCACCGGTAAATTTTTCAGCGGTTCGGATAAAGAGAAAAAAAAATCGGCCATCACCATCGATGATTTTTCCTGCATGCTGGGAGGCGGAAGCCTGAAGGGCAGTTTCCGCCTGGATGACCTCGATTACCCGCTTATCGCTGCAAAGGTCGTAGGCAATATCAGCCTTGACGACCTCCATCAATTCGTGCGGCTCGACACTTTCGAACGGGTGAGCGGTGAAATGAAGATCAATGCCTCGTTCAACGGCTCCTGGAAAAATATGAAAGATTATCTCTCCGAAGGCTTTGACAAGGTGCGCAGCTCGGGCGAAATGAGCCTGGAGCACGTGAATGCGAAGTTGAAAGGCAACCCCAATGAATTACAGGAACTCAACGGTTCATTCATTTTCGAGAATAACGACCTGCAGGTTAATTCCTTTTCGGGAAATGTATCGGGCTCCGATTTTGATGTGAAGGGCGTTTTCAAAAATGTGCTCTCGTATTTTTTCGCGCATGACGACATGGTGGTGGATGCGAATTTCCACTCGAAGCAACTGGACCTGGATGCCTTGCTGGAAGACAAAAATGCCACCACGAAAAAAGATACCAGTTACCATATCGTTTTCCCTGATCATGTTGACCTCAACCTGGAAACCTCGATCGACAAGCTGAAATTCCGGCACTTTGATGCTGCGGGCATCAGCGGAAATGTGCGGATCAAGGATAAAAGAATGGTGGCCGATCCCATAAGCCTCAGTTCCATGGACGGGCAAGTATCAGGGAGCGTGATGGTGGATGGTACGGCCGAAAGTAAACTGCTGATCACCTGCGATGCCAACCTTGAACGCCTAAGCATCAATAAGCTTTTTTACGCGTTCGAGAATTTTGGACAGGATTACCTGGTAGATAAGAACCTGAGAGGTATTGTCACCTCGCATGTGCAGTTCGCCTCGGTATGGAGCCCCGATCTCCGCATCGACCCCGACAAAGTGTATGCGCTTTGCGACATCACCGTGGAACGAGGCAAGCTGGTAGGCTTTGAGCCCATCATTGGAATAGCGAAAGATATCCGCAAGGATAAGATCGATAACCTCGTGATCAATTCTGAAGAATTTGAAAAGAGACTCAAAGAGATCAGCTTCACCACCATGACCAACCAGGTGGAGATCAAGCAGCAGCGGATCAGCTTTACCCCCATGACGCTGAAGACCTCCGCTATGAATATCGATTTTTCAGGGCATCACGATTTCAGCAACGAGATAGAATATCATTTTAATTTCCCGTTTGCGGAACTGCCTTTGCGCAGCGAGGATAAGAGAAGAGAAGCGAACAAGGAATTTGGAGTTGAAGAAAAAGAGAAGGACGGCATATGGCTGTACTACACCATCACCGGCACAGTGGATAAACCGGTTTACTCGCACAACAGGAAAAACAACCAGACCCGGAAAGAGCGAATGAAGGAAGAACGTGAAAAAGAAAAGCAAAACCTGAAAGATATCCTCCGCGATGAATTCGGCTGGTTCAAAAAAGGAGATACACTAAACACAGATAAAAAAGATCCCGATAAAAAGAAAGACCCGAAAAAGGATGATGGAAAATTCATCATCAAATGGGATGATGACAAGAAGAAAAAAGAAGACGAAGACCTTTACTGATCTTCGTCCCTTCCAGGTCATTTCATGTTTTTTTACTCGATAATCATTTTCTTCACTACGGTAGAATTTTCACCCTGTAAACGCACCGCATACATTCCTTTCGCGATCCCTTCCAGGTTTATTTGCTTATTAAAACTTCCGTTCAACTCCATTTTCTCAGCGTAAACCACCTCTCCAAGCTCATTTACAATACTGAGCTGCACTTTGCCGGCCGATAGCACGTTGGTGCCGATATACAATTCATCTTTCACAGGATTGGGATAAAGGCTGATGCTTTCAAGCATATGCTGCTCCTGCTCCCCGGTCGTGACCGGCATGGCGCAACAATTCCCACCGGTTGAAATATTATAAGTAGAATTGGTGGTCCAGCAATTGTACTGCGTAAAATGGAATAACACATTGGCATTGGTGGTACCGAACTGCTGGTTGAAATACGCGACAACCTGGTCAGGTGTGTTACAACCGCCCTGGTTCGTAGTTGTTGAACAGGAATAGTTACAGATGATCTGGGGCCACCCGTTTGAATTAGTATAACCGGCAGTGGGCATGGCCACTATGGTCACAATGGAATTGGAAACCCCGTAAACACCTTTCACCCCAACGTTAGTGGCACAATTCACGTTGCCTGAATTATAGTAACCGGCATAGAGTACCGCGGTAACGTTGTTCGCGAAAGCACCGGAAATGATCACCGAATCATCCTCGTAGCTCACGATGCCGATCTTAAGGTTAGGAATGTTCTGGTCAACGTTGATGTGCAGCACCCCTCCATCGTAATTGGAGAATATGGCCACGTTGCCGTTCGCGTTACAGAAATTCTGGGCCTCCGCCAGGCCTGAGGCGAAGAAAGGAAAAAGTAATAAGGAGTAGAATTTTTTCATGAGGATATCGTTTTAGTTCAACAGCAAAAGTAGGATAATCCCACTGCCGTGTCAAGCACTATTACGCTGTTGGAAAATGGTTAACTTTAGGCAAAGAATTCCCGTGAACATTTACTCCCGTAAACAGCGTTGGAAGCTACTGCTTTTTGTTGCAGCCGTGGTGATCGTGGCCATTTCCTTATGGTACACCAATTCGCTGGTGCGCAAGATCGCGCGCGATGAGCGGGACAAAGTCCAGCTCTGGGCCGAGGCCATCAAGCGCAAAGCCATACTGGTGCGGTACACGAACGATCTTTTTAAGAGCATAGAGCACGAAGAGCGGAAGCGCATCGAACTGTGGGCGCTGGCAAATAAAGAATTGCAAAAGGACCTGAACGATTTCACTTTTGTTTTTGAAGTGATCAAAAATAATACGACCATACCGGTCATCATCACGGATGAGAACGGGACCATCACCCTCACGAAAAATCTCGACTCCACACGCAGCAAAGATCCCCTTTACCTGAAAGCGGAGATGGACAGCATGAGCAGGCAACATGGTCCGCTAGAGATCGATTACTACAAGGGAAAAAAGAATTACCTCTTTTACCGCGATTCCAAATTATTTTCCGACCTGCATTCCGTGTTCGATGGGCTCATCCAGTCGTTCATCACGGAAGTGGCCGTGAATTCCGCCTCGGTGCCGGTGATCTATACCGATTCCACAAAACGAAATGTGATCTCGTACGGCAAACTGGACGAAGTGAAAATGAAGGACACAGATTTCGTGAAGGAGAGCATTGCATCAATGGCCTCGCACAATGCCCCTATCGAGATCGACATCGGCTCAGGCTCCAAGAATTACATTTTTTACGAAGAGTCCTTCCTGCTTACCCAGTTG
>DATDFI010000365.1:0-5161 GCA_036522695.1 Bacteroidia bacterium
GGCGCCCTTGTCGCACGGGCTAACGGTGGGCACATTCTACACGCGCTACCGAGGGACGCCCTCCATTTATCTTTTGTGCTAAACATTAATTCTCCTCTCGCTAACCTTTGATCCGACTGTGCGCCAATTTTCCACTCAAGACGGCAGTTTCTGTGTCTGCCCGCTATCAAATAATTGCAGTTGGTATCGGTGCCCGGGCAAACCCCGGCAGCAAAAGGGGGAAAATAGGGCACGGGTAAACTGGAATAGCGATGGATGTAATAATGGTTTTGCGGGAAGCTTCAACGTGATATCCTTGCCGTATTTTATCCCCGGTTACGGGCGCTGCGTCAGCAAGCGACCGTAATTTGCCTTTGGGGTTTGCGATTTTTTGCTCCACTTTTTTCTAAAAAAAGTGGAAAAGAAACCATGTTGCAATAATGTTTCCTAAGGTTAAAAAACAATTGCACTATTTAACATAAATCCAATTATAGGACACTTTTCAAGCGATCCCTTCTGTACCCACAAACGGTACCAGGTAGCCCCGGCACGTTACAACATCTGCCCGACATATGGGGAGGAATAAAGAAAAATAAGCGAGCCGGACGTTTCGCTCCCGAAAAAACTACAACTTATGCAGCACCGTCATCTCGAGCGATTGAAGCAATTCGCCAGCCTCATCGCGGAACTCGTAAAACCATTTTACCGGCACATACTTTTTATCGTAGTTGGGTTTCGTGTCGAGAATAGTGACCGAACTGTGAATGGGTTTGTTCGCAAAAATGGGTTTGAGGAATTTCCAGTTGCTTACCTCCAGCCCGCAGATCACCGTTTTGCCGAAGAGCGGGATCCATTTGGTGCGGTGCACAAGGTTGAAAATATGCGGGCCGCTCGCGATCAGTCCTTTGAAGTGACTTCTTTCGGCCGCTTCTTTATCCGTGTGAAACTCGAGCGGATCGAATGCTTTTGCAAAATCGATGATGTCCAGCTCCGAAAGGACCACTGTGCCGAAATCGTATTTTTTACCCGGAACGAACTCCATTCGGTAAAGTTAGGTATAAAGGATAGAGCAAAAAGGGGAGGAACGAATATTTAGAAGAAACCCGGGGGCATACCACAAACAGGCCGGGCTATTTTTTTACTGCGATGCGGAACAAGACAAAAGCCATCAGCAAAAAGAAGATCACGCCAAGCAAATTGTACATCCCTATTCCTCCCCCGCTGGTAAAGTTGTCCATTCCTTCTATCATCTTTTCCTGCACGCTCATTTTTTTCATCGTTTGATCTGCCGTGGCATTACATATTGCAACGATCACACCCATGAGCGCACCACCCGCCACCAATCCTGTTGCAAATAAATTTCCTTTTCCGAGTTCCGCATCTTCGGTCTTGCCGGTTTTTCTTTTCTGCGCCCAATCCACCCCGCCCTTGAGCACACCGCCCGCGTAAATGGGGAGCGTAGTGGAGAGCGGAAGGTAGGCACCTACTGCGAAGGACAACGCGTTCACACCGCACAGCTCAACGGTGATCGCAAGGAACACGCCAACCAATACGAATTGCCAGTCGAGATCGAAGGAAAGCAGCCCGCGAATGAGCGTGGCCATCAAGGTGCCTTGTGGCGCAGTGAACTCCGTACCGATGGCATGTTTCACTCCTTTTTCTGCCAGGTCGTGCGAAGGCGTGTCGAGCAGCTGCACCACAAAACCGATCACAAGCGTGGAAACGATTGCTCCGATGAAAAGTGAGATCTGTTGTAAACGCGGTGTCGCACCGATGAGGTATCCCGTTTTCAGGTCCTGCGAGGTATTTCCCGCATTCGCAGCAGCGATACAGATGAGCCCGCCAACGACCAGCACCAGGGGCTCGTACACTTTCCCGTTCATCCCGAATGCGATGAACACGAGTGCGGTGCCCATGATAGTGGCGATCGTCATCCCCGAAACGGGACTGTTGCTCGACCCGATGATGCCCACGATGCGGCTTGCCACGGTGACAAAGAAGAACCCGAAAAGAATAACGAGTATGCCGATGAGGAATTTGCTCGCGATCCCATTCCCCGGAATGATGGGAAGCAACGCGATCACCAGCACAAGAATGGCACAACCTATCAATGTTACACGCAATGAAAGATCATGTTCGGTTCTCTTTCTCTGCTGTGTTTCTTCACGATTTTTCATGGATGAAATTCCCTCGCGGAAAGAGGAGATGATGGTAGGCAAAGTTTTGAAGAGCGTGATGAATCCTCCGGCCGCCACCGCACCGGCTCCTATTTGCCTGATGTATGCACGATAGACCGCCTCGGCCGTATCGGCAAAGGTATGCGTGGCCGGGTTCCAGTCACCAGCGCCACCGGCTTTGTCAATAGCATCGAGCAGCCCGAGTTTGATCTGCTGGTGAGCGATCATATCGCCCGGTAATAAAAATGCGAGCAGGGGAATAAGCGCGAGCCAGGCAAGCACACCACCCGCCACCAGCTGCCCCGCAATGCGCGGACCAATGATGTAACCGATACCGAGATATTCGGGTGTGATCTCTCCATCGATGCGTGCGCTGGGTAAAAATTTATTCGCCTGGTTCACGAGGTAACCGGGCACTTCAGCGATCACGTGGAAAACGCGTTGCAGCAGGGCGTATACAAACGCAACTCCAAGTCCAAGGTAAGCGGTCTTTGCAAAATCACCGCCCTTATCGCCTGCTATGAGCACCTGCGCGCAGGCCGTGCCTTCGGGGTATGGAAGCGTTTCGTGTTCTTTTACAATGAGCGAACGCCTGATCGGTATCATCATTAAAATGCCGAGCAGTCCGCCTATGATGGCGAGCGTGAGTATGCACCAGTAATTGAAAAAAACTTCGCCATGCGCATCTTTACTCAGGAATAAGAATGCGGGCAGCGTGAATACCACTCCCGATGCTATGGACTCACCGGCCGAGCCGGTGGTTTGAATGATGTTGTTCTCGAGGATGGTGGTCTTGAAAAATCTTTTCCCGAGTGAAATGGCAAGTACCGAAATGGGAATGGAAGCGGAAACGGTGAGACCTGCTTTGAGTGCCAGGTAAACGTTGGCAGCTCCGAACAAGATCCCGAAGATGCAGCCCATGATCACTGCGCGCAGCGAGAACTCTCGCATCAGCGTGCTGTCGGAAACGTAAGGTTTGAATTCTTTTTTTTCTTCGGTCATCCTTTTAGTCTCGAGTTTGGAGTCTCAAGTCCCAGGTTTATTGTTCCCGACAAGGATGAATGGAACTCAACTTGAGACTCGAAACTGTAAACTCCAAACTATTTTATCTTACTCCATTCATCATTTTCACCAGCCATTTGCTGATGACAAAAAGAATGATGGAGGCGATGCCGGCCATGAACACGAAGATCATGAAGAAACTGTAAAGGCTGTTGATCTTGAAACCGGCAAATTCCTTTTCTTTAACGATACTTCCTTTTTGAACCTGCGTTACGATCTTGTTGCGAAGATCTTCGCCTTTCACCCCATTATAGGTCGTATCTTTTTTGATCGAGCTGTAATCGATCACTTCCATGGAATATACCTGGCGTTTTTCTTTCGTAACAGGGTTCTCATATTCAACTGCCTTGGAATCTTTTTTTAGGATATCGAAGCCCGAATTCGCTTTCACGTCTGCCACTACTTCGATGGGAACAAGCGGTTCGGGATAAAGCCCGCTAAGTGTACCGGCAAATTTATTTGCCGTGGCATTTGCCAGGAACCAAACGCCCATCAACAGCGAAGCGAGGCGAACGGGTGCCAGTTTGTTCACCATAGAAAGGCCGATGGGCGAGAGACAGAGTTCACCGAAGGTGTGAACGGTATAGAGAGAGATCAGCCACATCATGGAAACTTTCATTCCGGGCTCAACGCCTTTTACGCCTGCAGCGATGATCACGTAACCGAGCGCGAGCAGGAAAAGTCCCAACGCCTGTTTGAAAGGAGAAGGAGGTTCCATGTTACGGTTACCGAGTTTGGTCCACAAAATGGCGAAGAGCGGTGCGAAGATCACGATGGCCACGGCATTCACACTTTGGAAATAGGATGCGGGAACGATCCACCCGAACAAACTGCGGTCGGTTTGTTCCTCGGCAAAATAGGTGAGCGATGCCCCGGCCTGTTCAAAGGCACTCCAGAAAAAGATCACAAAGAAGCAAACGATGTAGATCACCCATATCCTTTGTTTTTCAATTTTGGTAAGTGAAGGATCACTGATGATCAGGCCCGGTATGGCCACTGCAAGTGAAAAAATAATACTTCCAACCAGGTCAAAATCGATCCCCATGGTGTGGTGGTTGAATCCCATAGGATCGGCTTTAAAGCCTTTCAGGTTGGCTGCAATGTGGTCAATAGAAAATTTCCATTCATCATTAAAGCCATACCCGAACATAAAGGTCCAGAACAGAACTACAGCCACCACTCCCCATACCACAAAAAGCACCGGGGGGAATTTTTTCACCTCTTCCTCGCTCATTTTTTCAACGGCAGCCCTTGTACTGTTAGGCTTTTCCCCGATCTGCTGCCCATCAGGGGTAACGATATATTTATTTTTCAGCCAAACGAAAAGTATCACGCTGATGATCATGCCAACACAGGCGGCAAGAAACCCCCAGCGGAAGTCTGCGGGGTTGTCAGTATCGCCTACATAACCGCAAAGTAAGGGGGCAATGAAAGCTCCGAGGTTGATCCCCATGTAGAAGATGGTGAAAGCTGCATCGATGCGCTTATCTCCTTTAGGATAAAGTTGCCCCACCATCGTTGAGATATTCGGTTTGAAAAAACCATTTCCGATGATCAAAAAGGCAAGACCGGTGAACATTAAGGTGGTAGCGAATGTTACCTGGGTATAGAACGTGCCCGACAAGAACATGAAAAATTGTCCTATCGCCATCAGTATTCCACCAATGATGATCGACTTGCGGTTTCCCCAATACCGGTCGGCCATATAACCGCCAATAAGAGGGGTAAGGTAAACTAGACCCGTATAACTGCCGTAGATCTGCGATTTGAGCGCAACACTGAAGAGCAGCGCTTTTCCCATGAATAAGGTGAACAGCGCCCGCATGCCGTAGTAGCTGAAACGCTCCCACATTTCGGTAACAAAAAGCACATATAAACCTTTCGGGTGACCTTGCTTGACTTCGCTCATAACTGAATTTTTGGTTATAGGGGACTAAGATAGT
>DATDFI010000366.1:0-3291 GCA_036522695.1 Bacteroidia bacterium
GTGCTTTGTGTTGTACCGGCTAAGTAAACATTGCCATTCGCGTCAGTAGCAGTATAGGTGCCCGCAAACAAGCCACCGAAGTCGCTTGCCGTGCCCCCATAATACGTTGCCCAGACCCTGCCTTCCTGGCCATATAGTGTAGTACAATAAAGCGCTGCGGTAAGTAAGAAGTAAATTTTTTTCATAAAAATTATTTTTGACGATCACCGGGCCGGCTCAGCAATCCCTTTCTTTAAGACAGATAAACCGTTCAATGATAAGGAGAAAAATAAACTATACGAGTGTCATTTTTGACAATATGGCCAGGAGAAGGTGGAGGCAGTAACTATAATTACGGAGGAGGAATGAGCGGAGAAGATGATAATGCAGAAATAAAATTCCTGTTGAGGAAGTAAAAGGCCGCTCCATTTCCGGAGCGGCCTTTTTTATTTCTCAGTGATTCTTCGTGATCTACGCGCCTTCGTGGTAAAATCCCGATCACTTCTCCAGGAGGTACACTCTATGATAATCGGTGGAATAATAGCCCGCCACTTCCGATGAGTTATGCGACCAGCTTACATCCTCCAGTGGCAGCCAGTATCCTTTTTGCTTTCCGTTTCCTTTTACGTGAACATAAGTTTCTGAGTCTTCCCACTCCATTTGCCGGGTACAAATTTCATCAACGTAAAACGTTTTGCCGGGCGCCTTGATGTAACCGGTCACTTTCCCGTTGATCTTCTTCATCATCGGTATGGGATCGCTGTTGTACGAGTAATTCGCGATCATCACCGAATCGGTATCGTTAAAGGCCACGTAGCTGCTGCTGTCGGGTTTGTTGAAAGCAGGGACGTAAGGGGTCGTTAGTGTATCCATAGGTTCGTCTTTGATGTACGCCCCGTTATTTTTTATGATCATGCGCAACCTTAATTGCAGGAAGTGATCCTCGGTGAAGCGGTTCCAGTACTTTTCGTCTTTCACCTTTTCACTGTCGCTTTCCGACCAGGTAAGGTTGTTAAGGAAGGAAACAAAAACCGAATCATTCCTGCGTTTTATTTCAAGGATGCTGTCCACGCGATAACCGTTGCCGCCTCTTTGTTCTTCGTAATACTCCACCTGCTTTTTTATTTCGGCATCCGAGAGCCATTGTAATTCCTTCCCAGGCTTGTGGGTATCGAGCCCGTTCCCTTTGGTCTGGGTTTTTCCGCAGCTGCCGAGCAGTGCAAGAATACCGAGTGTACAAATGATGTTTTTCATAGCATTTGAAGGATACGAAAGCGGGCTATATTACATAATAATAAGGTAGGGCTTTATTAAGCGTGGTCATAACGGGCTTAAGTGCGGCTGAAATTATCCGCAAGCTTCTCCACACCCTGTGTAATCCTCTCCACGCTCATTGCCTTTGCCCGCGCGGGTTTTGAGTAAAATGGCGTACCCGAAAATTTTTGATTTTTTTCTTGCATCGTATTAAAATTTTTCGGAACATTTGCGCCCTTCCCCGGCTACGCTCGGGATGACAAAAAAAACAGTTTACTCTTTTACCTCAAAAAGAAACATGAAAAAAGCAAAGTTGGTCATCAACTTCCTTTCAGCGGCTGACAAGGCGTTCAGCATGATCGCTGTTTTGTTTACCTGCCTGCCTCTGCCTGGCGGCTATCCGGGCAGACAGGTCCAGCCTGTTGCCGCCCCGGTGTGTAGCAAGGTTGCGTACTTCCCGAGACGCTGATGCGTTCGCGCTAAAAACCGGTCGCCTATGCGGTGACCATCCTCCCAAACAGATTGAGAATTAAATCAAGGGTACGGCCCTGTACATTGGCCTTACGCTTCGGTACAATATTTTATATCATTTCATTCGCTTATGGATAAACAGGAATTCAACATCATGGTGGCGGGACCCCAGCACGCGTTCTTCGCGCAGCAGATCTGTGAGGAGATGGAAGCTTCCGCCAAGGCACGAGGCACGGGAATTGCCAAGCGTACTCCCGAATATATTTCCGACAAGATGAAGGAGGGGAAGGCCGTGATCGCTTTCGCACACGGGGGAGGTTGGGCCGGCTTCTGCTATATCGAGACCTGGGGTCATGGAAAATATGTAGCGAACTCCGGTCTCATCGTTTCACCGGCTTTCCGCAAGAGCGGGCTGGCGCGCGAGATCAAGAAAAAGATATTTGAACTGTCGAGAACAAAATATCCCGATTCAAAAATTTTCGGGCTCACCACCGGCCTGGCCGTGATGAAGATCAATTCCGAACTCGGTTACGAGCCGGTGACCTATTCCGAACTTACCGATGACGAGGAGTTCTGGAAAGGATGCAGGAGCTGCGTAAACCACGATATATTGGTGAGCAAGGGAAGGAAAAACTGCCTGTGCACTGCCATGCTGTACGACCCGCAGGTGAAAAAGCAGAATGAAAAAGGTTTCTGGGATTTTACGAAGCGCTCCAAGCTTTACGAGCGCTTCATGCGTATCAAACAAAATATCCTTCTTAAACAAGATAAAGAAGGGCAGAACGAGAAAAGGTCACTCATTAACTTTTTTAATTTTTAAAAACGATGGAGAATAATAAAGTTGTACTCGCCTTTAGCGGTGGGCTGGATACCAGCTACTGCGCCATTTATCTTGCCAGCGTTAAAAAGCTGGAAGTACATGCTGTTACCGTGAATACCGGTGGCTTTGATGAAGAGGAACTGAAAAAGATAGAGCAGCATGCCTATTCACTTGGCGTGAAGAGCTGGAAATGCGTGGAGGAAACAGAGAATTATTATAGCAGCGTGATCCGTTACCTTGTTTTCGGGAATGTATTGAAGAACAACACTTATCCCTTGTCAGTGAGCGCTGAACGAATTTCGCAGGCAATGGCTGTGGCAAATTACGTGAAGCTGATCGGTGCCGGCAGTGTGGCGCATGGCAGTACGGGCGCAGGCAACGACCAGGTGCGCTTCGATATGGTGTTCAACATCCTTATCCCCGAAGCGCAGATCATCACGCCCATTCGCGACATGAAATTATCGAGGCAGGAAGAGATAGAATTCCTCAAGTCGCATGGGGTGAAGATGAATTTCGAAAAAGCGAAGTACTCCATTAATAAAGGGATATGGGGCACTTCGGTGGGAGGTAAAGAAACGCTGAACTCAAAGGACAGTTTGCCGGAGGAGGCTTTTCCTACCCAACTCACAAAGCAAGGTGAAGAAAGGATCGCGCTCGATTTTGTGAAGGGAGAATTGGTAGGGATAAATGGAAATAAATCCTCCTCACCTGTTAAAGCCATCCAGGCTTTGGATGAGCTCGCGTCCGCTTATGCGATAGGCCGCGAT
>DATDFI010000367.1:0-3863 GCA_036522695.1 Bacteroidia bacterium
GAAACATATCTGGCATTGTTGCAACGGGTGTGGTTCAGCTTCACGTGACGATCTGCCCGATTATGAAAGTACGTTTTCGTTTAAGTTCTCATACAAGACGCTAAAGAAGCACAAGCCTCCCATGGCCACATCCATCGGTCGAAACGAAGCAGTGGCCGATGATCCGTCACGATTATTTGATTACATGGCATCGGATCGCCATGTTCAATTGCATAAGGAGCAGCATAAGATATTTGACACCTTCAAAAAGGACATCTTGGAGAGATATAACCTGGATGTGAGGGGCAGATCGGTTTTGGACATCAGCGGTGGGAATGGAAGTTTTGCAAAAGAACTGCAAGGCTTGGGCGCCAGCGTTGCAATGACCGAATTCAACCAGAAATCAGTGGAATTCGCCCGGGAGAAATTCCATATTGATTCGAGGAGGTTCGATTTTAATTCGGATGACATCGGGGAGCTTTTCAGTGACCTTAAATTTGATTTTGTTCTATTGCGTTTTGCGGTCATGTTCTGCCGCGACATCGGAAAGTTCATCGATAGCCTCAGGCCGATTCTTAATCCCGGGGCCATTGTAGTGGTGAATGGCAGTACCGAACCTACTTTGGGCACCATGCTTCGTTTCCAGTATGACGATTATGCCTACCTGGTACTTTACAACAGCAAGGCCCTGGATGAACGTTTCGCAGTGAAGGGGTACAGCCGGATCGGTACACACATTATTCTGGGAGCAAAGAGGAGTTACTCCTGGGACATGCACCCTAAAGTGAAGCGACTTGATTTTTGGTTGTATCGTGTCCCCGCATTTTTCAAGTGGAAGAACAGGGATACGCACATCCGCACAAATGTTATGTTGTACCGGCTTAATGATTAAAAGATGAGCGAACACGTAATAGAAGTAAAGGATATTGGGAAGCAGTACCGGCTCGGGAAAGTAGGAAGCGCTACTATTGCCGAAGACCTCAAGCGCTGGTGGGCTCGCATGCGTGGCATGCCCGATCCAACTCTTTTGCGTGGTGATGTGAACGACCGCGAGGCTTCAGGGGGAGATGATTACATCTGGGCGCTGAAGGATATTGGTTTTAGTGTGAATAAGGGTGATGTTCTGGGAGTGATCGGAAAGAATGGAGCTGGCAAATCAACCTTGCTGAAGATCCTTTCGCAGGTAACTGAGCCTACTATCGGTTCGGTACGGATAAAAGGTCGCGTGGCAAGCTTGCTTGAAGTGGGTACCGGGTTTCATCCTGACCTTTCGGGACGGGAAAATGTGTTCCTTAATGGTGCCATTCTTGGCATGACCAAAGCGGAGATACGTTCCCGTTTTGACGAGATCGTAAGTTTTTCCGGTGTTGAGCGATACATCGATACGCCTGTGAAGCGGTATTCGTCAGGAATGAAAGTGCGCCTTGGTTTTGCCGTTGCAGCGCACCTCAACCCGGAGATATTGATCGTTGATGAAGTGCTTGCGGTAGGAGATTTTGAATTCCAGCGTAAATGCATGGGGAAAATGAAAGAGGTAAGCACGGAGTTCGGGCGTACGATACTTTTCGTAAGTCACAACATGAAAGCTATTCAAACGCTTTGCAACCGGGCCATCCTTCTCGAAAATGGAAGGTTGATCAAAGATGGCCCGACAAAGGAAGTGGCAAATGACTACCTGAATAAAAATGCTTTGGATAAACGGACGGAGTACAAATGGGAAGAGGATGAGGGGCCGGGTAATGACAAGGTCCGGTTTTTATTTTTGGCCCTGTGCAACAGAACGCGCCCGGGCGATTCTTTATTTCATCTTACAGATGAGCTCGAACTGGTGGTGAGAGTGATAAACATAGGAATGGTTTCGGCATTTAACCTGAGCATCCACTTGTTTACGATCGATGATGTTCACATCCTTAACGTAGCTTCACCTCTTGTGGAAGCGGCAAGGGGAAAATATGAGTTCAGATGCAGGGTTCCGGCTAACTTACTCAACGACATCGGTTATTCCATCCGGGTCATGGTAGTGGAGAACGGGAAGGGCGTTTTGACCGTTGAAAATGCGATCACGTTTGAAATGAATGAAGAAAAGCGCGATACGCTCTGGTTCGGTCAGTGGAAAGGAGTGATAAGGCCGCGGTTTGAGTGGGAAGTAAAAGCACTTCAAAAGCAAACCTCATGATAAATGTGACCAAACCATTCCTTCCACCGCGTAAGGAATACGAGCAATACCTGGAAGCGATCTGGAAACGGAACTGGCTCACCAACGATGGTCCCCTGCTGAACGAACTGGAGTTAAAGCTGAAACAGTACCTGGAGCTCGACCACTTACTTTTTGTGGCGAATGGTACTATTGCCCTTCAAATAGCGATCAAAGCGCTTGAGCTGAAAGGCGAGATCATTACAACGCCTTTTTCTTTTGTAGCGACCACCAGCAGTATCGTTTGGGAAAACTGCACGCCAGTGTTCGTTGACATTGATGAGCGCTCGTTTAATATCGACCCTTCTAAAATAGAAGCCGCAGTAACATCCCGGACTTCTGCCATCCTCGCCACGCATGTATATGGAAATCCCTGTAATATCGATGCGATCACCCGTATAGCTGCAAAGCATAAACTCAAGGTGATATATGATGCCGCGCACTGCTTTGGCACCCGGTATAAAGGGAAAAGTGTTTTTGCGTATGGCGATATTTCAACCACGAGTTTTCACGCAACAAAACTTTTTCATACCATAGAAGGCGGGGCCCTGGTGACCAGTTCACCTGAACTGACCCGTAAAATGGCGCGTATTCGGAATTTCGGCTTTGCAGGCTATGAGAAATTTGAAGGCATTGGCCTGAATGGGAAGAACTGTGAGTTTCATGCAGCTATGGGATTATGCAATCTTCTCTATATAGATGATATACTTTTATCTCGTAAGAGAATATGTGCGGTGTATAATGAATGTCTTGCGGGGCTACGGGTGCAACGACCTGAAATAAACCCGGATTCAGAATTCAATTTTGCATATTACCCGATTCTTTTCGAAACGGAAGAAGCCCTTTTGAAGGCAAAAGCCCAATTGGAAGCGAACCGTGTGTCCACCAGGCGGTATTTTTACCCTACATTATCAACCTTGGAATACATTCAGCCGCGGCCTACCCCGGTGGCCGATTCAATAGCCTGCCGGGTACTTTGTCTCCCGCTTTATCACGATCTTGCCCCAGAGGAGGTTGCTATGATAGGCAGGATATTGCTAAGAGCCCAAAACTATTGAAAGGTGCGGCTGGCCATCATGCAACCATATGTTTTTCCCTACATTGGGTATTTCCAGTTGCTGGCGGCCGCTGATAAATTCATATTCTATGATGATGTGGCATTCATAAAGCAGGGATGGATCAATCGCAATAACGTACTCGTGAACGGCAAGCCGCACCTTTTTTCCATTCCCGTCTCCAATATCAGTTCTTTTGTGACCATTCGCGAAACAGCCGTTTCTTATCGGCCTGACTGGACCGTAAAGTTCCTGAAGATGCTGGAGATGTCGTACCGCAAAAGTCCTTATTTTTCTGAAGTGTTTGAACGCATCAGTGCATTGATCTCCGAAAGGCCTTCCACGATAGCGGAACTTTCGAAGAAAAGTGTTGAATTGGTGGCCTCCTACCTTCGCATTCAGACTCACATTATTGATTCATCGGCTATATATGGGAATGAACACCAGCGTGCCGAAGAACGGATAATTGATATTTGTAAAAAGGAAAGGGCTGCCGAATACATCAATCCGATAGGAGGCATGAAATTATATGACCCGGATTATTTTTTGAAGGTGGGCTTATCTCTTAAATTTGTGCGCACCCTTCCGATAGCGTATGATCAAAGATCATCTACCTTTCATCCTAATCTTTCGAT
>DATDFI010000368.1:0-4209 GCA_036522695.1 Bacteroidia bacterium
AAACCGCTCTCCATTCCTCCTGCCGAATTGCGCAGCCGCATCGAGCAGGGCGATCTCGGTATTTTCAGTAATGCCGAAAGGGCCGCTCCCGGTGATAAGTTTCGTTACGAATTGGCGGTGTATAAAACACCCGACCTTAACGAGATCTATTTCACGCTTTTTGAAGTGAAGGTGGAAAACAAGGGAGGGAAGGAAAGAAAAGCGAATAAAGCGCTGATCAAACAACTTGCGCTTTCAAAGTCGCAGTTCGAAAAGCTGGCAGAGATGGGGTATTTTTATTCTCCTTCAACTTCTGAGGCAGCTATGGCTTCGCGGCCCGCTTAGCTAGGCTCCCGGTAATTATTCCCGGGGAATTCGACCGCGGCCCTTGGACGCGTAAGAAATTCACGAATTCACGATCCGTTTTTACGGGCATCCGCATAGTTTTGTCGGGCAAACAAAAGTCCACCCGGAAATGCGGAACCGTCTTAGCTTCTTTTTCGTTCAAGGCAGCTCCCGTTCATACCTGACGTGTATAAATATTCCGCAACCTTTCGTTCCTAATTACAACTTTAGAGGGCTTAAATGCGTTTATAAGCATGTGACCCCATTCCTTCGAAATACGGTCGGCCTTATTTTCATGTGCAGCGCCTTTCTTCTATCCGCACAGAATATTTCATTCAGGAAGAATTACGAGATATGGAACGAGTCGTCCATGCATAATTTCCAGCGCACTTCCGATGGAGGCTTTATCCTTTCCACGGATGCGGTATATGAAATGGATCCTGTGGGAAACGCGAGCCGGGGTTATCTCATCAAAACCGACTATGCCGGTAACACGCAATGGATAAAATGCTATGTTAAATCGGGTTCGCAGGTCAAGCCTGATGATGGCTGCTCGGTGTTTCAATGTACGGATAACGGCTACATTGTTTCCAGTTCTTATTATACTAGCGCGGGACAAGTGCTGCGGCTGATCCGCACGGACGCTTCCGGTAATCTCCTATGGTCAAAAATGTACCCGGGCCTGGGCATCAGCAGCGCGTATTGCGTTTCGCAAACCAGTGATGGAGGATATATTGCCGGGGGCTGGACCATGGATCTTTTTACAGGAAGCACGCGAGGTTATATCCTTAAAACAGATGCATCGGGCAACCCGCAATTCGGGAAAGTGCTGAGCGACCCCAATGGAAATACGAACTGGGTTTACGCGGTGCGGCAGCGATCATCGGGCGAATATATCTTTTGCGGCTCTTCTAATTTTAGCCCCTGGGTAGGGAAGCTGGACCAGCAGGGAGGCGTATTATGGGAAAAACAATTCAGCATGGTGAATTCCGGTGGGGATTTTTATGACCTGTGCGAAAGCTCGTCCGGAAATATAGTCCTCACAGGTGATGCGTATCCTTCGGGTGGCTACGGCATGTCGCTCATTGAAGTGACGCAGGCCGGGAATGTGAACTGGCAAAAGTTTTACGATGGGGCCATAGGGTATTCGCTCAAGCAGGATGCCGGCAATTGGATGGTATCCCTGGTCATTATCGACAATCAAAGCTTTGCTGACCGGGATGCGATCGCCTCGTTCAACACTTCGGGAAACCTGAACTGGTGCCGTAAAATAAACTCCACGAGTTACAATTTGGCCAATACGATAGAGCTAATTCCCGGAGGGGCGTTTGCGCTTGAAAGCAGCGCCTTCCCCCATGTTTCTATCCTGAGAACGGATAATTCGGGTCATTTCGGCTGTGGCGACATTGATATCGTTCTAAGCACAGTGCCGGTCACACTTGCGCTGGTCTCCGGCTTAACCGTTACCGACAGCATACCCGTAATCCCGGATAATCTTGTCTTTAGTATTCCTGCAGTTAATGAGAACGACAGCTGCGTTTACCGCGATTCCACTTCCAATACTGTTCCCTGCGAGGATAGCGTTTTCATCCCGAATGTTTTCACCCCGAACAGCGATGGACAAAACGATGTGTTCAATGATATCGGGATTTCCTGCGATCCCGGTTATCACATGCGTATTTATGACCGCTGGGGCGAGATGGTCTTTGAAAGCACCGCGAACACAAAACACTGGGACGGCAAAACATTTTCCGGTGCCGATGCTCCCGATGGGACGTATTATTACGTCCTGGTTGTCGGTAAAAGAACGTTCAAAGGATTTCTTACCCTGCTGCGGTAAAACAGCTGTTAAAAAAATATAAATCCGCTCCTCCTACTTGCCTCCGCATTTTTCTGCACTTATTTTTGATCATGCGGTCTTTATTCCTTTTCATTTTCATTTTTCTTTTTTCATTCGCCCATGCCGGGGGGCATCACCACAAGCGGGCAAAAAAGAACGAGGTAGAAACGACTTCGGAGAATAAATTTTTCGAGAAGGACACCACCTACCGCCTGCTTATTTACGATCGCTGGGGCAATATGATCTATAAGGATTATGGCGTGCATGCTTCGTGGGATGGGCAAGCCGGAACAGGTGGAACTTCTCAGCAGAGCACTTACATTTATATTGTTTACAGGAATAAGGAGAAGCTGGGATCGGGAACCGTTACCGTTATTCGTTAAGGTTCATTTGTTATCCGGGAGCCCCATTTAACTTTAACTCTTTTCCTTTTTTCTCTTCTTCAGCATCTGGTAGTCGAGGTAGTACAGGAATTTCACCGAAACGCTGTTGGTTTGAGGTGACTGAAGTGTAGTGTTGAAATTGTCATCGAAACGAGGGATGGTGAAGATGTAAGCATTGGTCTCAATGGCATTTTTGTACACTACCGAAAGCTGGCTGCCGGGCGAGAAGATCCAGGTATAAACCAGGTCGATGTTGAACGCATTATAATTGAAGTCATTGTTGGCCGTATAAGCGGGATAAGGAATGATGTTCCCTTTATCATCCAATGAAAAGTACCTCACGTAATGCCCCGTGTTCCAGTAGTGGCGTGCGTTAAGGGACAAGGCCATGGTGGGAGTAAAAATATAACGCGCAGTGATCTTATTCACATAAGTGGTGAGCTGTCTTCCGCCAATCACGGGATTGCCCGTGGAGTCGAAAGCGGCAAATCCCTCATTGTATTTATCAAAGCTGTACGAGAAATTATAAAAGAGGGAGAAGCGATCGTTGAAGCGGAAACGCAAGCCGAGATCCGTTCCGTAAAAGATCCCGTCAATTCCTTCACGAATGTATTGTGCAATATTTTGCTTCAGGTCGACCGCAAATTTTTTGCGGTAATCCGAGCTGATCCCCGCATACACATAATAATACCTCCGGTTAATGTACACCATCCCGTCAACGCGTGGCTCGTAATAATCGTAATTCTTGTAGGGCGAAAGACCCCATCCCCCGAACAGGGCGAGGTAGCTTTTGAGCATGGCAAAGCTGTTCAGGTCGTATTCCATCCCTGTTCTTTTGCCGGTCATAAAATTCTGCGAATAAAATGCGGAAGTGGACACCTGTGAAAAGCGGAAATATTTGCCTGCCTGGTATTGGTTATACCTGAAGAAGGCATCAAAGTTCCTGAAGTTGTTGAGGGAGAAGAACCCGAGATCGCGCTGGTCATAAGTGTTATTCAGCGCCTCATGTTTAATACCGTAAGTGAAATTGCCGCCCACTTTTTCCAACCCGAAATAATATTTGTAACCGAACTGGTTGTTGAAAGTGGAGGGCAGCGAATCTATGCGTGTGAATTTCTGGCTCAGGGCGTTGTCGCCCGAGAATTTGATCGTGTTCTTTTTATTGAGGAAGGAGAATCCCGTTCCCGTTACGTTCGCATCGCCCCAGCCCCGGTCGCGTATCACGTTGGTGTTGATGAAATAAAAGGAAGAGCTGTTCTTCAATTGCTGGTCGAGCACCAGGATGTTGTAGTTGGTAAGCGGCTCGGTGACCACGTTTCTCCTGTTGCCCAGGGAATCTTCGATCACCGCATTCATTTGTGCGGTCACCGCGTTGAACACACCAACTCCAAGCCCGCTGTTATTCCTCCCCGAAAGTTTTGTGGCGTTAATGAGTTTGGTTTGGGATGGGTTGGAGATGATCTTTTCCCCGGGAGCGAGTTCATAGGGAATATCATAAAACAAAGTTGGTGTGCGGCCTATCCTTCTCGAGTAAAAAAGATTGTTCTTGCTGAAGAGTTCGGTGCCTTCTTTAAAGAAAGGCCGGTTCTCATCGTAGGTCACTTCGCGGTACGAAAGGTTTTTCACTTTCTGGTCGCTTTGCACCTGGCCGAAATCGGGAAG
>DATDFI010000369.1:0-3026 GCA_036522695.1 Bacteroidia bacterium
CAGTCGTCATACCCGAATATTCCCCGCTATAAAAGTGAGGAGTATGATAAATATTTTGAAGCGGGCAAGGCAGCGCAGCAAAAGGAGGAGGCGTATGATAATTTCCTGAAAGCGGAACAGGTCATGATAAACGATGCGCCCATCATTGTGTTGTGGCACGATGAGAACCTGAAACTTGCACAATCCTACATCCGCAATTTCCACTTCAACCCGATGAACTACCGCAGCTTTTCCGAAGTCTACATTAAACATGATGCGGCACCGGAAACGAAAAAAGAAGAAGGGAAAGGAAACTAATTTGCGGTAAAAAACGTTTTACAAAGTCCTCCTCCACCGGGAGGACTTTCTGTTTTCTTAGCTTTGTATTTCTTCTATAACAAATGGCGTTACGAAATTTCTACCAGGTTTTGGGGGTGAGCACCACGGCATCGCTGGAGGAGATCAACACGGCTTACCGCAAACTGGCCAAGCGCTTCCACCCCGACCGCAACCCCGGCAACAAGCATATAGAGGAACGTTTCAAAGAGATCACCGAAGCGTACAACACACTCAGTGATGAAGAGAAGCGCAGCAAATATGACCTGAAGTTCCTGTATACCAGCAACGCGCGCAGCGAGCGCACCACTTATTCTGCCGCAACAAAAACCACTGCACAGCCGCGTTACAAAGTGAAGAAGGAGAGGCCCCCCACCAAAAGTGAGAAACGTTCGGTGCGCATCATCTTCGCTTCCGTGGTGGGCTTCATCATACTTGTTACCGTAATGATCATTTTGAATCCGGAAGACGAAGAGACCTCTTCGGTGAACCGTATGATGGATGAAATGAAAAAAGAAGAGCCGGTTATGCATGCGCCCGATGAAAAACCTTTGGCCATTCACGATGCCGATTCCCCTTACGACAGCATTTTCGGGGAAGGTGTTTCGGTTGACGAGGCGCGCAGCACCATCACCGTGATCAACAGCGAAGCCAGTGAAGTGATCGCCTGTCTTGTTCAAAAAGATCCTCCTCACCACACCATACGCAACGAATATTTTGGGCCGGGGCTTTCCTACAAGATGGTGGGTATTCCCAATGGGAATTATTACCTTAAAGTTTATTTCGGCAAACACTGGAACCCGGGTAAGCTGCTTGCCGGAGGAAAAGTGAAAGGTGGTTTTGACCAGGAGATCGGCTTTTTCCGCTCCGATAGACCCAAAGACATCTTTGCCGTGAGCCAGCACAATACAGGCGATAATCTTGTATACAGCAATTACGAGGTGGAATTGAAAAAAATAATGGACGATCGTTCCAAAAAGATCAGTGCCGAGGAATTCTTCAAATGAGGTACGGATAACAGATCGATTATGCAGATGAATCGTTGGAATATTCATCATGATCGGTCGATCTGAACCGGCCTGTTGCCTGCATCGCTTTCGCACATTCCCAAAAATTCATCGGGCAGCCCCTCCTCTTCATCTAAATCCTATTCTCTTCTTCCAACTGCTTTCCCTCTTAATTGGAAGAAATACCGTACTTTTGCACTTCTTTTTTAAAACGTATACATGCAGAGCCTCCGTAATATCGCCATCATTGCCCACGTTGACCATGGTAAAACCACGCTGGTGGACAAGATCCTTCACCAGTGTAAACTTTTCCGCGAGAACCAGGAAACCGGGGAGTTGATCCTCGACAATAATGACCTGGAACGCGAGCGCGGCATCACCATTCTGGCCAAGAATGTTTCTGTGAACTACAAGGGTGTTAAGATAAATATCATTGACACGCCCGGCCACGCTGATTTCGGTGGAGAAGTGGAACGCGTGCTGAACATGGCTGACGGTGTGCTGCTGCTGGTGGATGCCTTTGAAGGGCCTATGCCGCAAACACGTTTTGTTTTGCAGAAAGCGCTGCAACAGGGATTACGCGCCATCGTGGTGATCAACAAGGTGGACAAGCCTAATTGCCGTCCGGATGAAGTACACGATGCCGTGTTCGATCTTTTCTTTAACCTGGGCGCCACTGAAGAACAGCTTAATTTCGCCACCGTTTACGGATCATCAAAGCAGGGATGGATGGGACCTGATTATAAAAATCCGACCAGCGATATCAGTCCCCTGCTGGATTCCATACTGGAAAACATTCCTGCCGCACCCACGCGCGAAGGCACTTTGCAGATGCAGATCACCTCGCTGGACTACTCTTCTTTTGTGGGACGTATCGCGATCGGCCGTGTTTTTCGCGGAACGGTAAAGGAGAACATGCCGGTATCACTGGTGAAGCGTGACGGCAACGTGATCAAATCGCGCGTTAAAGAACTTTTTGTTTTTGACGGCCTCGAAAAAAGAAAAGTGGGCGAAGTGGGCTCGGGCGATATTTGCGCAGTGACCGGGATCGATGGCTTCGAGATCGGTGATACCATTGCCGATTTTGAAAAACCCGAAGGACTTACTCCCATTGCCATCGATGAGCCTACAATGAGTATGCTCTTCACCATCAACAACTCTCCTTTTTTCGGTAAGGACGGGAAATTTGTGACATCGCGCCACATCCGTGACCGCTTGTATAAAGAGCTGGAAAAGAATCTCGCGCTGCGGGTGGAAGAAACAGGGTCACCCGACTCTTACCTCGTTTTCGGTCGCGGTATCCTGCACCTTTCCATCCTGATCGAGACCATGCGCAGGGAAGGTTATGAATTGCAGGTGGGACAACCGCAGGTGATCATCAAAGAAATTAATGGAGTGAAGCACGAGCCCGTGGAATCTCTCACCATCGATACACCTGAAGTAACTTCCGGTAAAGTGATAGAGCTGGTGAGCCAGCGTAAAGGTGAGATGAAGATCATGGAACCGAAAGGCGACCTGATCCATCTTGAATTTGAGATCCCTTCGCGGGGACTGATCGGTTTGCGCACGAGTATTTTGAACGTAACGGCCGGTGAAGCCATCATGGCGCATCGTTTTAAAAGTTTCGAACCCTGGAAAGGCGGTATTCCCCGCAGGATCGCAGGAGTGCTCATCTCGAAAGAAAAAGGGACCGCTATTGCCTAC
>DATDFI010000370.1:0-2791 GCA_036522695.1 Bacteroidia bacterium
GCCCGCCTTGACCCGCTTGCGCCAGCAAGGCGAGGCAGGGAAACACCTGGCACCGCTCACTGCGGGCTTTCCGCTGCCATCCCTCGCGCATTCGTTGGCTTAAACGCCCAACACTTATTTTTTTAACCGGTTCCATTGCACTTGTGGTAGCGCTCACCGTTTTTTTTCGCTTCATTCCGCTTCGGCAACGACTTACATTTTTTTGTGGGGTTTTGGAGTGAGCATTCGCGCGGGCAATTTGCTGGCTCTATTGGGCCGGGCCTGTATTGCTGTCCATGTAGGCTGGGGGCTTCAGGATGGAAAGCTATTTCTTCGGCACATCCTTCGCACCGGGCTCCTCAGGCAGGTAATAGATCAGGAGCGAAAATTTTCCCTGGCGGTACTCCGCACTCTCATCGGTAAGTTCTATCTGCAGCTTTTTACCATCGGGACGTTTAAAGGCCCAGGCGGCAAAACCTTCCATCTTTTCGGTCTCGCCATATTTGTCTTTATAGTAATCGTAAAAGCTCAGGAAAAGCGTATGTGCATCGGCCACACCGGGGTAGTAGGCATCCAGCCGCACCTGGTTCAGGCCTTGTTCGTCAAATTGATATTCCAGGGTGTACAACTCACCTGTGTCACCGGGAAACTCGTAGTACAAATAATTTACATCCTCATCTTTGGGCTTCGCACCCTTTTCTTTTTCCATCACCTCGCGCTTGCTCTTGCCCAGGTCGATCCCCCGAAACATGCCATCGGTTGACCGCATTATCTCCGCAAAATTTTTTCCATAATCGTTCAGGGGCCGGCCGTGATTGCAACCCACAAACAGTAAAGTGGTAAAAAGGTAAGTGAGGTTGCGCAGGCTTTTCATTTGGCGGGTGAGGTCCATTTGTCGCAGGACCGGGGTTGTGCGAAGGTAATAAATTCCAAAGGTGTGCTATGCAAGCTGTTTCGCGGGCAATATAACCGCTTCGGGGGCAATGAGCGGTTCTCCTTTCATGCGCAAAAATATTTGGGCTACGGTGAGTACATCCTTTTGACAATAGGTGACAATGCGTTCAAGGTTCTTTTCCTCGTAGTACACATGGTACACCATGCTGCCGTCAATATCATCTTTTGGAGTGGGAACGCCCAGCACACTGGCCAGCAGGTTAAGCGTAGTGTAACTTTTATAATCCCCGAACTTCCAAAGTTCCATCGTGTCGAGGTGCTGCACTTCCCAGGGTTTGCGCCCGGCCGTATTCAGTATTTTGGGAATGCGCAAGCCGAGGATCAGCATCCTGCGAGCGATAAAAGGGAAGTCGAATTCCTTACCGTTATGCGCGCAAAGCAAATGTTCGGCCCGGTTGAAGTGTTTGGCTAGCAGGTCCGAAAAGTCCTGCAGCAGTTTTCGTTCATCATCCCCGTAAAATGATTTCAGGCGGAACTCGTGCCCTTTTAAGTAGCCCACGGAAATGCAGATGATCTTCCCGAACTCGGCATAGATGCCTGCGCTGCGGTAAAACTCTGCAGGTAATTCGGAGGTGCGGCCGCTTTTATGCAGGGAAGCTACTTTATGATCCCATAACTTCCGCGCGTCCTCCGGTATTTCATCGTAAGTGCGGTACTGCGGGGCGGTCTCTATATCGAGAAATAAAATATTTTCCTGCGGGATATCGTGTAACATGGAAGTGAATGAAGTAAAACAAATATAAGGAATGGAGAACAGTTATTTCTTTATTCCAAAATATTTATCCACGTCCTGCAGGTAATCCCCACTGTGAATGGAGTTATAAAGCAAAAGTATTTGCTTGCCCTTCCCGACCAGGATCAGGCCGTAATCCACCGAGTCGCGATCGATGAGCAACGGGCCACCCTCGCATCCTTTGATGGATACATAACGTTCGGTCACGATCTCCCCGTTCAGGTCATCGTATCTTTTATCTTTTTCAAATGCATTGAGTGTGCCGGTCAGTCCATCGGCAAAATCGGCATCGGCTTCGTAAATTTGCAGGCCGGGGTCTTTTTCGTAATCGCTGAACCTCGCTTCGTCCGGCCGCAGGAACACCACGCAATTCGCTTCCACCTTTGCTGTATCCTTTAAATGCACGATATGGCCCGTAACAGCAGCTGTATCCTGGCGCATTGAAACGCTGTCGTTGCTTTTTTGATCGGCAGAGAAAACTTCATTTTTGTTTTCGCTGGTTGGTCCGCAGCCGAATAAGAAAATGAAAAGTATATAAAAACAGTTGCGCATTTTTTAATGATCGCGTGAGGGATCTTCCGGCTACGCTCAGGATGAGAAGGCGTGGCAAAGAGCGAAACCGACAGCCCGGTCCCGGCTCGGCCGGGGCATGCCCAAACTCATTTTATCATCACGCCCTTTTTCCTTATCAAGGGAATGGTGATGAAATTTTCCTCGCGTATACTCTCGGCCAGGAATACATATTTTTTATCGTAGATCTGTTTGTTGAGGTAAAAACTCACCCAATATTGGTTGCTCAGCCCGAATAGATCGGTCATGATGGGTTCTATTTTTGCAAAACTGTGAGAGGGGACAATATCAAGAAAATGCCGCAGCGTTGAGGTTTTACGATGTTCACCGGCCAGCTCACCGTACCCGGATGAAGTAACCAGCACACCTTCAATATCCTCGTTCTTTAAATTGAGCAGGTAAACATTCCACTCGATCTCGCCTTTGTCGTTCTCTTCCTTTACGATCGCCACAGCTACCTCCTCCACCACGGGATGTATGATATCTTTTTTCACTGTGCTAATATACGAATTAGGAGAGGGAACAAGGTTTGAAAATCGACAGGAGCGGCTTAGC
>DATDFI010000371.1:0-3488 GCA_036522695.1 Bacteroidia bacterium
GCCTGGGTCCGTATTCCCACTTTGTCAACCAGCATCAATACATATATATACATGTATTATGGCAATACGGCTATCGCTTCTGATCAGTCGCTGACCAGCACCTGGGATGCAAATTTCATGGGAGTTTATCATTTCAATAACAACATTAACAATTACACCGGTTCGGCAGGTCTTAACGGGACCAATAATGGAACTGCAAATTCCGCGGGAGGAAAGATCGATCAGAACAGGAGCTTTGTGCGTGCATCTAATCAATATGTTGACGTTACTCCCAGCAATGCTGCATTCAACCTTACCGGGAACATAACGGTCTCGGCATGGATCAAACTTTCTTCACTGAATAATGACCAGAAGATCGCGGGTACCCAGGATAATTCAACCGGGGGGTGGAAATTCGGAGTGTTTTCTGATAACAAAGTGGAATTTGAGATCCGCACAAGTGGAAATTCACCATCATTAAATCGTGCAGGATGGTGCGGAGCATGCAATGGAGGAACCGTTCTCACAACAGCCACCTGGTACTATGTAGTAGGCCAGTATTCCGATGCAGGCGATTACATCCAGACCTATGTAAATGGTGCACTCGACCGTGCATTTACCAGTAACTTAACCGTACTCGGCACTTCCACGGGCTCCATGAAATTCGGCCGGGAGCCCTGGGCGGCCAACACTGCCCAGTGGGATGGGAACATTGATGAGATCCACATTTCAAATTCCATTCGCTCGTCCGACTGGATCGCTACAGAATATAATAACCAGAATTCTCCGTCTACCTTTTATTCCATTTCTTCCGAGCCCTATCGCTGGAGCGGCACAACGAATACCTTGTGGAATACAGGTACCAACTGGGTTGGGGGAGTAGTGCCTCCCTCCGATGCTGATGTGATCATCACGAATGTTGCGAATTTGCCCACACTCGATGTGTCAAAACAGATCGGTGCAATGTGGGTGCAGAGCAGCGCAACGGTGAACCTGAGTTCAAACACACTTTCTTATCGATACGACATTACCAACTGTGGGACCGTGACCGGAAGCACAGGCACTGTAAATGCCAACAGCACTACCCACACGCAAATGGAATATTTTTCAGGTTCCGGAACCTTCAACCTGAATCACCTCACGGTGAACAATACTTTTGCGCCTAGCCCCGGGCTTACGCTGATGAAAGATGTGAATGTTTCGGGAACGCTCACGCTCACTTCAGGGATCGTTTATACCACCACGACCAATATTCTTGCGCTTAGCAGTACAGCGTCATCCACAAGCGGCTCATCCACTTCATATGTTTCGGGCCCTATGTCGAAAGACGGGAATACGAATTTCATTTTTCCCGTGGGTAAAGGAGGGAACTGGAGGAGATGCGCGGTGACCAACATCACCGCTTCCACCACTTTTCGCGCTGAATACTTTAACAGCGGTTATACCAGTCTTTCACCCGTTAATGCACCGCTAACGGATGTAAGTATGTACGAATACTGGCAATGCGACAGGATAGTGGGAAGCGGGAATGCCAACCTTACTTTATATTTTGAAAACGCTACGGCAAGCGGGATCAACAATTGTCCTGACCTTACCATCGCGCGCTGGAACGGTGCGTCATGGGATGAGCGCCCGGGTACTGCGAGCGGAACCTGCTCGGGAGCAGGAACAGGCTCGGTAGTTACGAATGCAGCGTTAACAGCATTCAGTCCCTTTACTTTCGGATCAAAAAGCTGGAGCGTGAATCCTTTGCCAATACAATTGCTCAATTTTACCGCAACACCCATTAATAATTATGTGCAACTGGATTGGTCCACCGCCACGGAAACCAATAACGATTATTTCACAGTGGAGCGATCGAAGAACGGTTCTTTATTCGAGCCCCTGGTTGTGGTTGACGGTGCGGGCAACAGCACGCAAACTTTGTATTATACCACTAATGATGAAATGCCTTACACCGGCTTGTCGTATTACCGTTTGAAACAAACCGATTTCAACGGCTCGTTCACCTATTCGCAAATGGTGCCGGTAAATTTTGACGGGGGCGATTTTGTGATCAATGTGTATCCAAACCCTAATGCGGGTGATTTTAACGTTTCCATTTCAGGTGCAGGAGATCACGAGGTGCTGGTGGTGATCACGGATGTGCTTGGCCGTGAATTCTATTCTAAGCTGATCCCGGTAGGTAATTCCAATTACCTTTTATCTATCGATGGATCGCAGGCGCTGGCGGCAGGAGTTTATATTGTCACTGCTTCTTCCGATAATAAACTTTATAACCAAAAGATCGTAGTGCGCTGATCATCCTCCGAAAGCCATCACACAATTCCAGGTGTACTGCCGGTGTGGTTTGATGGAAGCACCCAAATTTTTGAAATTAGGGTCAAGAATATTTTTCCGGTGCCCCGAATCCCCAACGCCTTCATCGATGAGTAACTGCAATACGATCCGCAGCCCTTTATCGAAACCATAGCTGCAGTTCTCTCCAACCAGTTTATTGTATTGCTTGAGCACGGGCTTGTATCGCTTCTCAAAATCCTCGTGTCCCTTTTTGCCGGTCTTACCCATATTTTCTGCATGTGATTTCGCGATCTCATAAAGGTCTTTTTGCACAACGAGCGGCTGACCGGGTTTGGCGGAGGCCAGGGCTTTTTTAAGGGAAACCACGTAAACGGAATTCTTATACCCGGTGGAATCCATAAAGTGGTCGAGCACTGTTTCGGAAAACAGCCCGGGGTTGATGCGTGCAAGATTAGTGAAGAAGATCACTTTTTTTTCTTCGTCACTTAAAAAATCAACATCCTTCCCGGTGTTGGCACGTTCCAGGTCTTTTTTATCCCAGCGCGCGAACATGCCGCCCTGCTGCGTTTTGAAAGAAGAAAGGGAAATGAGGAGCAAGCCAAAGGCAAATACTTTTTTCATAAATATGATTTTAAAACGGGAAGATCAAAATTCATACCCGACCGTGATCGTGAGGCTGTGGTTCCTGAATTTGATGTTGTTGGTGCCGTTATTCCCGCGGTAAAGAATGCGTGAAAGGTTGTAATGGTAATAGGTCTCAAAAAATACGGAACGTTTCATCCCGGGAAGTTTGTGCTCATATCCCATTCCCGCCAGCAGGGCACTTCCCGAGTTATCGGTTATGAATTTATGTTCCACCGTCATGCCTGTAAAACCCCGGTCGATCACCTTTCCATCCGATTTTTCGGTCACTTTGTAATTGGTGCCGATCAAATACCGGAAGGCCCATCCTCCGCTGAAATATAGTGAGTTCGGCTTTTTATCTTCATCATTCACGCTTTGTTTGAAGAGAATGGGAATGTAAAGTTCATGGATGTGTAATTGATGCGTGTAGTTGAAGTTTTTATCGTACAGCACCGAATAGCCCGGAGCGAAATAATATGTATCGAATTTCATTCCTTCATTCATGTAATCCGCTCCCACCAATAATTTCATGGTTGAGTTTGGATTTAATTTCAGTTCCAGCCTGTAACTGATCCCGAGTCCCT
>DATDFI010000372.1:0-2075 GCA_036522695.1 Bacteroidia bacterium
GGGTAAGCATTCGGGGACTCTGGTGGTATAGCATATTTCTTTTCAGCACCCTGGCCAGGCCGGACAGGGGTTTGGGCGATAGCACACTTTTCCCGGGACTTCGGTTCTAATTTTATCACGGTCCCGTACCGGGAATCCCGGGATGAGGTATCAGCATCATCATTCCCGGAAAGCTGCCGGATCCAAAGGATAGGATGGGTGTATGAGACAGTTCCAGGTACGGTACCGCGATCAATTTTTTTCAATGAACGAACTCGTATTCTTTTTTATACCTCTCAGCTCATTGAGCCTGCGAACGAGGGCATAGTAATCACGTTCTTCTTCAAACAGGAGCAATAATTGCTTTACGTTTTGGTTGTCCGGTATTTTTTCGGGCATCCTTTTGCGGATGCAGATGTCGAACATATTATTCTCCCAGAAAACGATCTCCTCACTTATGCATTCCAACTCTTCCTGTGTCATAAAAAATTACTCAGTTCAATGTGCTGCGCTCCACTTTAAGCAGGTCGCACAACTCCGGCACGCACAAAGGTTGTTTCAACTGCCTGTAATTCCTGAATCGTTCCGTCCCTTCATTTTCATTCTCGTATAGCAGGATCAGTGCGCTTTTTGCTTTCACATGGCCCGGCAGCTTTTCATATTCTTCCACAAATCCGGCTGCATTTTTTCCATTTTTCCCTACCGAGGCAACCACCACCTCGGGTGCCGGGTTGGCGTGTGCCAGGTAATAAAGGGCAGAGTATGCATTGCTTTCGGCTTGTATATGCTCGGCAAAACCGAACATGTCCATGGCCCTTTTATTCAAACCCAATTCCCTGTGATTATTGGAGAACAGCAAAACGTTTTTGCAATTCTGAAAATTCCCGTTATCCCTCATCCAGCCAAAAAATGGTTAATTAATCCTGTATGTCTTCGGCACCTACGATCTGGTCGCCCTCTACGTAAACAATGGTATAGTAGGAATAATCGCTGCTGCAAAGGCGATTGCCCTTTTCGTCCGTTTTAAGGATGTGTACATTGGTATAACCTTTCGATTCGAGGTAAGCGATAATTTGATCATCGGTTACTCCGCCTTTGTACTCACCCTCTTTAAAAGCAGCCGCGTTGGCATGTGCATTTTGGCTGAAAGCTACAGGGCTTGCTACGGCTCCGGCTACTACCAGGAGCAGGGTAAGTATAAGCGTTTTTAGAGTAGTGGTTTTCATGATCCGGAGTTTTAGGGGGTTTTCCGATACAAAGGAAGGAGCTGTGGCGTGGTTTTTTTAGGACAAAATCAAAATATTAAGACAGTCATTTTTTTGATAAATATAGGACATATTCTGAAAATTAAGCTACATTTGGGGAAGTTAATATTCACTTTTTAAGACATTCATTTTATGAACGACATTCACGCCCTTGTTCGAAGTTTGAGTAAGCCCCAGGTCAAACTGGTACGCGCTTACCTAAGCGGTTTCTCTATCCGCAAGGATGAGAATACCCGTTTCATACAATTGTTCGATTACCTGCTGGCTCAAAAGAATGTTTCTCCCACCAAAGAAGAAACGGCCATTGCCCTTTACGGCAAGCCCAACATGAATACATACGAAAGATTGAAAAATAGGTTCAAATTCAAGGTATACGATGTATTAACGCTTGACTTGAATATAGACCGGAAGGATAAACTGGATGAGGTGGATTATGTATCTATACGCTTGAAAAAGAGGTTTCTGCAGTTCCAGGTGCTCTATCGTTTGAATGGTAATAATTCCCTTACCCGCCAGCTTATCGATGATATTATTTCGCAGGCTTTGAAGTATGAGGTATATGAAGTGCTGCTGGCCGCGTTAAGGTTCAGGAAATATTTCAAGGGGTTTTGCAAAGGGTTATCCGACTTTAAGGCGGTGAACCGGCAGATCGCTTTTTATGATTACGCTTTTGCCGCCAGTCACAAAGCGAATGATCTGTATTACCAGTTGATCATGTGGGACAACTTTAATAAAGGGGTGAGCGGTGGAAAAAAGCAGGAATTCATTAAGGAATCTATCCTCGACCTTAAAAAAGACTTTCGCTATTCGAAATCAGCAATAGTTGCTTAT
>DATDFI010000373.1:0-4447 GCA_036522695.1 Bacteroidia bacterium
ATTGCAAATTCCTCCCTGTTAAAATTGCCGATGCAACCGGTGCGCTGGTTGCCGCTTACCAGGGCATCACTTATGCTGCCGATCATGGTGCCAACATTATCAACTGCTCATGGGGATCGGCCGGTGCAGGTTCTTACGAGCAAACCGTTATCGATTATGCTACCATCAATAAGAATTGCCTGGTGGTTGCTGCAGCCGGTAACAATGGGGTTGACCAAAAATTCTTTCCTGCTGCTTTGAATTACGTGATCAGCGTTTGCGCTACCACCAGTGGTGATACCAAGGCGAGCTTCTCTAACTACAATGCTACAGTTGACGTTTCCTCTCCGGGGTTGGGCGTTTATTCCACTACAAGCGGGACCGGCTATGCAAGCAACAGCGGTACTTCAATGGCATCGCCCGTTGCGGCAGGTACCTGTGGCATCATTAAGGCACAGTACCCTTCGTATACCGGTTTGCAGGTGGGCGAAATGCTGAAAGCCACTACCGATAATATTTACCCGAACAATTCTTCCACGTATGCCGGTAAATTAGGAACCGGCCGAATCAACATGTATAAAGCGGTGACCACACCCAATGCGAAGTCGGTTGTGTTCAATAACATGCTGGTGACCGATAATAATGATGACATCTTTGTGGCGAACGATACCTTGCGCATAAGCGGTGATTTCATCAATTATCTTGCGGCTACTACATCAGCGTGTACGGCAACCCTGAGCACTACCTCGCCCGATGTGAACATTCTCTCCAACTCATTTAACATCGGTGCGCTCAATACACTTGGCATGATCAATAACGCTTCACTGCCTTTCAAAGTGAAGATCCTGAATACGGCCCCTGTGAACGATATCGTGACCTTCACGCTTACGATCACTGACGGCCTGTACACCACCAGCATGATGTTCGACATTACGGTGAACGTGGATTACATCAACATCACCATCAATGATGTGTTCACCACCATCACCAGCAAGGGCCGCATCGGTTACAACCTCGATGGCCAGCAGCAGGGCCTTGGCTTCACTTACCTCGATTCATCAATGATGTATGAGTCGAGCATGATGATCGGTTCTTCTTCTTCAAAAGTTTCCGATATGTTCCGCGGAAGCGGTACAGCAGGTGATGTGGATAACTCATCTGTAAATCGTGTACGCATCGTGCAGCCTTCTGTTTTCTCTGATTTCGACCTTGACGGAACATTTAGAGACAACCTTTCACCTTCGCCTATTGGCGTGACCACGCATCACAAGGCATACGCGTGGAGCTCGCCTGGCAACCGCAAGTTCGTGATCGTGGAATACGTGGTGAAGAATACCGGAAGTTCTCCCGTCAATAACATGTGGGTGGGTGTTATTTCCGACTGGGACATTACCAGCGCCACCTACGGAAAAGATAAGGTGAACCAGGACGTTTCGAGAAAGATGGGATATGCTTATTGCACCAACACCAACGGACAGTATGCCGGAATAAAGGTGCTCACACAAACTCCGTTCAATAATTACGGTATCGATAACGTTACCGGTGGCGGTGGCGGCATTGATCCAACTGCAGGAACACCAGAATTTGATACAGGCGAGAAATACACGGTGCTTTCCACCAGCCGCCCTACTGCAGGAAATACCCAGGCTAATGGGAATGACGTTATGGATTGTGTTTCCAGCGGTCCGTTCAACATTGCTGTTGGCGACTCCATAAAAGTGGCTTTCGCGCTGATCGCGGGCGATGACCTTACGCAATTGCAGACCAGCGCTGATAATGCGCAGGTGCTGTACGATGCTCTCACCAACGTGGTGCATAATGAAAATCAAAATGAGTTCGGTTTCAATAATTACCCGAATCCCACTAATGGTGAATCGTATCTCCAGTTCTTCCTGGATAAACCCGCTAATGTTGAACTGCGTGTGCTCGATATGATGGGTCAGCAGGTAATGGACGTGGCCAAAGGCCAGCTGGGTTCGGGTAAGCAGGAATTCAACGTTGATGTTTCTCAACTCAGCAATGGGATTTATTTCTACCAGCTGAGCGTGGATGGAAAGACCGTGACACAAAAAGTGGTGATCGATAAATAGGGAGCCAACAAAGAATAATGGAACGGCTTCCGCCTTTGGTGGAGGCCGTTTTTTATTTGGATTGTTTACCTTCGCACGTAATTTTTTTAAAATGAAAAACGTCCTCGTTATAGGTGCGGGCCGTTCAGCATCCTCGCTCATCAGGTATTTGCTCGACCATAGTGAAAGTGAGAACTGGAACGTGACCGTTGGAGATGTTTCACTGGAAATGGCCCAGCAAAAAGCGGGCGGGCATGCACGCGCACGTGCTATCGCTTTCGATATCCATAACACGCAGCAGAAACACGAGGAAATTCAAAAGGCGGACCTTGTGATCTCCATGCTTCCCGCAGTGCTTCACCTGGCGGTGGCAAAAGATTGCGTTAGGTTTAAAAAGCACCTGGTAACTGCAAGCTATGTTTCAAAAGATATTGCCGCCCTGGATGCTGAGGCAAAAAGTGCCGGGATCATTTTGATGAACGAGATCGGCCTCGATCCCGGCATCGATCATGCATCGGCCATGAAAGTCATCGATCATGTGAAGAAGAGTGGAGGAGAAGTTGTCGCTTTCCGTTCCTATTGCGGTGGGCTGGTCGCACCCGAGTGCAACGATAATCCCTGGGGATATAAATTCACCTGGAACCCACGCAACGTGGTGCTGGCCGGGCAGGGTGGCGATGCTCAATTCATCGAGAATGGAAAGCTGCGTTCCATTCCGTATGAAAAGCTTTTTCTCGAGACGGAAACGGTAGAAGTACAGGGTCACGGCAGCTTCGAAGCATATGCGAACCGGGATTCACTCTCGTATCGCCAGCCGTATGGTCTCGAAAATATCCCTACCATGTTACGCGGCACCTTGCGCATGCCGGGGTATTGTAAGGCGTGGAACGCCATCATCAAACTCGGACTGACCTATGATTCGGAAAAGCTGGAAGGGAGTGAAAAACTCACCTGGCGCCAGTTGATAGAAGCCTTAAATCCTGATGTCAGGTTCGGTGCGGCTGCATATCTTGGCGAGGAAGAGGATTCGGAAGTGATGAAGAAACTGGAGTGGCTGGAAATTTTTTCAGACCGCGAAATAGACCTGGTTGATGCGTCTCCCGCGGAAATTCTGCAGCAATTACTGGAAGAGAAATGGAAATTAAAAGCGAATGATCATGACATGATCGTAATGCAGCATGAGTTCGAGATAAAGGCGAAAAATGAGAAGGAAGAGAAGAGAAAGAAAATAATTTCGGCACTGGTAGTGAAGGGCGAGGACCAAATTCATACAGCCATGGCCAAAACCGTGGGCCTGCCTGCCGCTATTACATCCAAACTTATTTTGCAAGGGAAAATAAAAGCGAGGGGAGTGGTGATCCCGACCATCCGGGAGATCTACGAGCCTGTGCTGAATGAATTGGAAACGTACGGAATAAAATTTGAGGAGCGGGAGGTCATTGTATAACGGTGATGTGGCCGCTTGAACTTTTTTTCACTTCTTTGCCGTTCACCATCCTGGTGAATTTGAGCGTGTAAACGTAAACGCCATTTTGGCCTTTGAGCGTTGAGAGATCGGCAGGAAGGTACCCGTTCTTGTCCAGCTTTGTTGCCGTAAAGATCTTTTCTCCCCAACGGTCGTACAGGGTGAATTCCAGGTTATCTAAATTGCAAAAGCTGTGCAGCCATACGGGTCCATGCGAGGTCTCATCGTTCACACTTATGGTGTTGGAAACAAGAATACCGCAGGAGTCACCGGGGATGCTGTCGTTTGTGGAGGCGTAGGCAAAAGCGCGCACCGCCAAAATGAAGATGATCGTTAAAAATATTCTCATAGATCGGGTGTTTCCTTTTCCAGGATCGGTAAAAAATAACGAAGTGAAACAACCATTGTATTCACCCCCGGTGTGTTTTCAAATCTATATCTCCCGAACAGGAAGTTGAACCCAAGGCCGAGATTGAAGCGGTGATTACCCAGGCCTATCCCGGGCCGAAAATAAGGAAGGAAGAAAGCATCTTTCCCCGAATGCTGGTAAATGCCGCCCCACAGGCCCAGGCAAATGATCCCCATTCCGCCATTCATCATTCCCATGCCGGCACCCCAGACTTTTTGCACGGGATCATATTCAGCGGTCACAGTAGTGCTCATAAAACCGTTCCCGAATGCGCAGCGGCTCCACCTGCCCATGCAATGATCGTAGCCAAGCTGGAGAAAAGTATGGGCGCCCTGCGCGATCCCGAATGTCACACCCCGGCTGTCAAAAGACCCCGAGAAAGGAAGAGGTTTCCAATCCTTGTCCTGCCCGCGCACGATCCCAGCGCCCAGGAGCAATGCCGTTATGAAGATTATTTTTTTCATTTCACTATTGCCAGCCTTACGGTCTGTGAAAATTCGCTCCCGCTTTCCCCGATCTTCATCG
>DATDFI010000374.1:0-7307 GCA_036522695.1 Bacteroidia bacterium
GGATGGATGAAGGCTGGGCAACGATAGGAGAGTGGTACATCAGCCCGAAGATCGACAGCACGCTTGAAGATGATTACGGCATGGATCGCATAAAGAAAAGTACCGGGAAGGATTTCGACCTGCCACTCATTATTCCCAGCACGGAAACAAAACTTTCTTATTACATCAACGCGTACCCGAAACCCGGATTGATCTATCTCTATTTAAAGGACATGCTGGGCGATGAAGTGTTCCGCAAAGCCATCCAATATTATATGGCGCAATGGCATGGCAAGCATCCTGTTCCCTGGGATTTTTTCAATTGTGTGAATAAGGCGAGCGGTCAAAACCTCGATTGGTTCTGGCAGAATTGGTTTTACGGGTGGGCATCAATGGACCTCGCGATCAAAAATGTTTCAGTGAAAGGAGCGAATTATAAGGTCACCGTTAAGAATAAAGGCGGCCGCCCCGTTCCTGTTTACTTACAGGTGAAATTCGCGGATGGTACGAAAAGAACCTATCACGAGACCGCGGGGAAGTGGAAGGATGGGAAAACGGAATTCGTGATCAACGTGAATGAAAAGAAGGAGGTGGCATCGATGAAAATAAAATACCTGTATGTTCCTGATGCTGAAGAGAGCGATAATTTTTGGAGAAATGTTACGGGGAAGAGACAATAAAAAACGCCCCGTGAAAAGCGGGGCGTTCTTTTTTTTAAATGAAGGGAACTATGCAGCAGGTGCAGAAGTTCCTTTATTCATTAATCCCATTACGGAGCCAACACAAGCGAGAAGACCGCCTGCCAGCATCATCCAGATGCCCATTCCCGGGGAGGTCATTTCTGTTGTTGCATCACCTTTGTATTTGAAAGCGAGACCAGCCACAGCAAGCCCGAGCAGCAGGCTCAGGATGTTCAGCCAGCGTTTGTTCACCAATCCTACTACAGCAATTATCACACCCAGCACGATGAAGAAATAGGCAACGCCTCGCTTCTCTTCGGTTTCAAACATACTTACACTCATTGCATCACTTTTTACAGCGGCAAGGAATACACTGATAGCGATCAGCAGACCGCCAAGAATGTTAAAAATACGACTCATGGTTGTTTTGGGTTTTGAGGTTAAATGTTCAGGAGTTGAGCAAATATATAAATGTTATTCACTCGGCCAAGTATTACACTATGCAAAACAATTCACATAAAAAACGGGGTTATGCACAATGCAGCCCCGCTCTCCCCGGCCACTGAACTTTTTACCAAAATGGATTCTTATAGGTATTTCCCTCATTAGTGATCACCACCCTGAAACCTACAAAGGGAGAACCTCCACTCGCATTAAAGCGGCCCAGCATTTCGAGGTATTGCTCCCTGGAAGCCCAGCAGGAGCCCATGATCACCGGCTTCCCATCATAATCATTGATCATTTCCGAAACGTGCCCCGCTTTTCCCAGCACACTCATCCCCGAAGGATATATGGAATCGGGCGACACTTCCCCGTTATAGCGGATTCCCTTTTCAAAAATCTGTAAAATGCTTTTTTCATCCAGGCCATAACGGTTGGTAGCAAACAGCTCATCCATATACGTTGCATTTTTCCTGTCCTCCTTTTTGATCTGCGACATGCGCCTCAAAAAGCTTTTATCCACCAATCCTTCTTTTATATCGTAGATGGTATTGTATCCCCCGCAATCGGGAATTTGGGCGTAGCCGTACTTCGCAGAATAGATCCACTCGTAATCATAAGGCAATCGCACCTTTAATTTACGCTCATTGCTGCGTTTCACTTTGTAATGATCGGTGATGCGCGTTTCGAGCCATTTGCAGAAAAGCAGCGCTCCTTCACGGCTCACATTCACCACCGGGAAATTATTGTAGCGCTCATCCAGGAAATAAACGGTGGAGAGGCTGGAGCAGCCGTACGCATTCCACAGGTCCATGTTCACCATGGCGCGCTTCAACTCATCGGCCCGGCCATTTTCAAAAAGATCGGCCAGGAAAACTTTATACTCCAGGTTGGTAATGGCGAAATTGCGGATCACAAAAGCATCCACGCCCAATGGATTCCCTTTGAACTGTACTTTCCCTTCACCCACTTTTGTATAAAGCTTTTCATCAATGTCCAGCAATTTATCCAGCACATTGTCGCGTATGCGGTCATACATTTTGATCTCCGTTTCGCTGAACAGGGGTTTGGGCTTTGGAGTACCCGTTTGGTAAAGCGCTTCGTGTATGGTATGAACAGGCGCTTCGGTGAGTGGAGTTACAAGTGGAGCGATCTCCTTATTACGCACAGGTCCGGGCAGGTTTTCGCGGGGAGGCAGGACTACATCCGTAACAGAGTCCTTTTTTACATTGACCAAAGTATTGTGTTGTGTACTGAACATTTGGGTCATCGGCCCAGCCTCGCTGCTTTTATTCAACAGCAGGTAAGTGAAGATGGCGATGAGCACTATGCCCAGGCCGAGGAAATAGCCGAGATTGTTCCGCCTGCCCGCACCCAATCGCGCGAGCATGTGCTGCTCCTTACGCGCATCAATCCGCACATCGTACTCCTGTGCAAAAATGAAGCGTGCCGCATTCACATCGCCCTCCGAAGCATTCATCTCCAGGAAAGCTGCGTTAAGCAAGGTGTCCAGTTGTGCTTCGCTTACCAGGTTTTTTTCAGTCATGCTTTTTTCCGAGGCATTCGTTCGTTTTGTCCGTCACCACTTTTTTTAAACGCAAATGATAAACTTTCAATTGCTTTGCCGGTTTATCTACGTACGGTGCGATCTCTTCGTAAGGGTGGTCCTGCGCACGCATCAGCAGCACGATGCGCTGCCAGCTTTCCAGCGCATTCAACACTTTCTGCAGGCATTCCATCATGGGATTTTTCTTCACCGGCTCGTCCCTGCTTTCCTGCCGCTCAAAATCCATCTTCTCGTGTTGCTCCGTAAGCAAAGTGGTATCTATCTTTTTATTCTTCGTGTCGCGGTAATGGTTGCGCAAATAGTTGATGAAAATTTTAAATAAGAAGCCGCTCAATTTACTTTCGTCCTCAAATTCGTATTTATCGATCACGCTCATTACCTTATACAAGGTTTTATACACCAGTTCCCAGGCCTCATCCTCACTCACATTCCAGCGGCTTACGGCATAAGCGTACAGTTTTTTTCCATAACGCTCATACAGCAGCGCAACGCCATCGCGACCTTTCGCTTTTATTTCTTTAACAAGTGCAACCATGGATGCGGTTGACTAAATTACAAATCCTTCATCAGAACGTCAGAACGAAGGACAAGAAACGGTCCTGAAGCATTTTTGCTTGTGGAACTTCACATTGTAACGTACACTTTCCTTGTCCATGTGCTTCATGTCATCGATAAGCTTTTCGTACTCTTCCATTTTTTTGTAGAGGTCACGCAGGAAGGTATTCTCTCCTATCGTTTTAAAATGATTGTCGAGCAGGTCCATGGCATTTTTCACTTTTGCTTTCGCCTCATCAAAATGATCATCGTCACAAAGCTTTACGGCATCCTCGTACATCTCCGTGGTGACCTCCATGATGAATCCTTCGCTGGCCGCGCGGTTATATCCTGTTTTATATTCGGCATCATCATTCGCTGTGCGCAGATCGGTTTTGCGGGTATCCGATATGTGGATCACGGAGTCGTTCGCTGTGTTGTCGTACTGGAGGTCGCACTCCAGCGTGAAAGGTGCTTTTAACTTCCCTTTCGGTTTGAACCCGATGAGAATGGATTTTTGTTCCTTCGCAAAAATATCGTTGAAGGAGATCTCGAGTGTATTATCATTAAGTGTGCTGTTGTAGGCGTAGGTGCGATCGTAATTCAGCACATCGTTCGGGAACTTTATTTTGAGCACCGTGTTCCTGGCGATCACCTGCGACATGCCCTGCAATTCCTCGCTGAAAACCTTCGGCAGGGTTTCGGGCGAGCCGATGAAATAATATTTTCCCCCGCCCTGCATCGCAAGCCTGGCCATCAGGTCCTCGTTGTAATCCGTACCCACGCCAAAGGTGGAAATGGAAATATGGTCCTCTGTAAAGAAGCTGTTGGTGAGCTGGCTGAGTTGAGCGGGATCGCTCATGCCCACGTTGGCCAATCCGTCCGACAAAAGGAGCACACGGTTCACCATTTCACCATCCAGTAATTTTTTGGAGTACTTCACCAGCTCGTATCCTTTGCGGATACCGCCCTCGAGGTTGGTGGAGCCTGCTGTCACAATAGCGTCTATTTTTTTCAGCACTTCATTTTTGTCCTCGATGCGCTGGGGCTGCAACAGTACCTCCACTCCCGTTTCATACGTCACAATGGAGATCACATCCTTTGGGTCAAGTTGATTCACCAGGTATTTTACCGCCTGCTTGGTGTAGTTAAGCTTGTCGCCTTCCATGGACCCGCTGCGATCGATCACAACGGAAATGTTGAGCGGCACATGTTTTTTGGATTGCGTGTTTTGTTTTTCCGTTCCCTGCAGGTGGATGTAATACCATACATCGCCTGTTTTATCGGTGAAGAAATTATTCACCGGTTCGGCCCTGAAATACAGGGACCCGTTGCCGGTAAGTTCACCGTGATGCACAAATTGCGCTTGTGCATAGCGGCCGCTGAAGAGCAGGGCCAGCAGGAGGGTTGTGAATGTTGTTCTCATCTTGATTTATTGTTTGGGTTTATTTTTCAGTTGCTGTTCTATTTCCTTTTGCTTTTGTTCGAGCAATTTTTTCTTTTCATCGTTGTGATGACTGCATTCCCGTTCGATGCTGATGTGCGGCAGGCGTGTGATCACTTTAAAGCTGATGCCGAACCTCAGGTTGTCGATGGCTGCCCCCTCGTATTTGAAAAGGCCGCTGCCGATGCCTACGTAAGGATCGATGCACAGGCGCAGGTAACCACGATAAAAATTAAGTTGGTTGGTGAGTGTAAAAAGGAGCGCGTGGGTAAAGGCCTGTTCTTCGTTGGTGTATTGTGCGCGGTATGCGCTTTGCAGGGCGCCTCCGTACGTATTCACCGAAAAGGAATTTTGTCCTTCGAAAGAGGGCAGGTAAGTGATGATGATGCCGCGGCTGAATTCGGCACGGCCTGCATTCATGCACATCAAGGAAACAGGAAAGCTCCAGTAGCCCGTTTTGCCGCGCGCGATAATTGTTCCGTACTGGCCTGTTTCCGGGAAGATCCCTTCTATCTCCTTTTGGTAGTCCATCGTCATGAAGCCCATCCCAAAGCACAGGTACGAGTGGCGTGTTACGATCTTGTGGATGCTTACGTTCCAGCACCTGCCTTCCACAAAATTTATTTTTTCGAAAAGCCCGTTGATGTTGCGAACACTATAGGCATGGCGCACATCGAACAAGGAATAATCAAAGCCGATAGGTGTCACCGCCCGGGAAAGAATGCCGGTCATTAAGAAGAGCAGCATGAATATTTTAGCGCCTTTCAGCATATTAATGAGTGTTGTTACCGGGTATAACACGGGTAGGTTACAGCCCCGGCAGATCCCGATCGTTTGCCCGGCAATACCTGAGATTGGTCGAATTGAAAAAAGTAATTCACGCTTATATGGGAAATAAAGGGTAGATTTATTAATAATCCTTTTTACATACTATAAAACTGTGATGAGAATATCACGCGTAAACGTATTATGAGAACAGTAAGATTTGAAAACAGGGGCCGGGGAGGTTTTACCGCAACGCTCCGGAAGAACGTCAATGATTATTTTAAAGAGCAGAATATTTCCACCAAGGGCGATTGGAAAATGGTGCTCAAATCCGTGGTGATGCTGTCATTTTACCTGGCACCTTTCTTCGTCATTCTATTTGTACCGGTATATCCCTGGATGATCTTCCCGCTGGCGGTGATCGCAGGCATGGGTATGGCCGGTACGGGTATGTCGGTGATGCACGATGCGGCCCACGACACTTTTTCAAAGAAGAGATGGGTGAATAAATTCCTGAGCTGGAGCATGTACCTGATCGGGGGAAATGTGTTCAACTGGAAATTGCAGCATAATGTGTTGCACCACACGTACACGAATATTGAAGGTTTTGATGAGGACATCGCCACCAAGGCGGTGATCCGGCTTTCGCGCCACGCGCCTTTGAAAAGATTTCACCGCTTCCAGCATTTTTACGCCCTGCTGCTTTACAGTCTTATGACCCTGTCTAAGCTCGTGAGCGATTTTACGCAGTTATATAAGTACAATCGCAGCGGACTTACGCGAGAGCAGAATGCGAACCCGAAAATGGAATACCTGAAGCTGGTCGCCACCAAAGCGGTTTACCTGTTCGCAGCCATCGGAGTGCTCATGCTTGCTTCGGGAATTTCCTGGTGGATGATACTGCTTGCCTTTTTGGTGATGCACTCCACCGCGAGCATGATCATGAGCATGATCTTTCAGCTGGCGCATGTAGTGGAGGGGGCCGAGCAGCCGCTTCCCAGTGAAGCCGGCCACATGGAGAATGAATGGACCATACATGAGTTGAATACTACCATGAATTTCGCGAGAGGGAATCGTTTTCTTACCTGGCTCATCGGTGGACTGAATTACCAGGTGGAGCATCACTTGTTCCCGAACATCTGTCACATGCATTACCGCAAAATATCACCTATCGTGGAACGTACTGCCATTGAATTCGGGCTGAGCTATAACAGCAATCCCAGTTTTGGCAAGGCTATCCGTTCGCACATGCGTATGCTTAAAACGCTGGGAAAAGCATGAACAGAAAATAAAACGGTGACGTACGCTTATAAAGCGTATCTTTGTTGCGCTTCTTTAAGAAGATTGTATTCGCTCCGCCTTGTCCTACTTCCTCTGTAAGGCGGTAAATTTTACACTTTTCCCGGAGAATTACAGGAAACCTGCTTGTTGCAGGACCATCTAACAATTTAATTATTATTTAATGTCATTTTCAGATCTTAAACTCGATGCCGCTCTTACCGGGGCATTGCATCAAAAGGGATATGTGCATCCAACGCCTATACAGGCAAAGGCCATTCCTTACATTTTACAAGGCAGGGATATTTTCGGTATTGCGCAAACCGGCACCGGTAAAACGGCTGCTTTCGCGCTGCCCATCCTCCAGTTCCTTAGCAAAAGACAGCAAACAAACACAAAGCGCACCATAAAAGCGTTGGTGCTGGCCCCCACGCGCGAGCTGGCCACACAGATCGGCAACAGTTTTGCCGATTACAGCCGTTCCTTACCGCTCAAGCACACGGTGATATTCGGTGGGGTGTCGCAGAACGTGCAGGTAAATGCGCTGCGTAACGGGATCGATATCCTGGTTGCAACACCCGGGCGCCTGCTCGACCTGCTAAACCAAAAATTACTGCAC
>DATDFI010000375.1:0-2334 GCA_036522695.1 Bacteroidia bacterium
TCGCGGTGATCCATTTTGAGAACATCTGGGAAGTGTACAACCGTGTTGGTAAAAAAGCACATAAAAAATTACTGGAGGATCTTATCCACGTGGTGCGCGAGCACATCCGATCTTCGGATTACATCGCGGTAGAGAACCCCACCACCCTTCACCTTTGCATCAACGATGTGGATCTCGCGCAGGCCAACGCCATCATTAAATCCGTGGAAGAGACCATTCGCAAGCTTGTGAGCGAGAACTTCGGTGGGTTTGATGTGCATGTTCGTTCCATCGTTCACCAGCTGCAAACCAACCTGCCGGCCGAGCGCCAGGTGAAACAGGTCACAAAGGAATTATTCGAATGAACCATTTCCTTGACGATTTCATCGCCTACCTTTCCAACGCAGGTTGGCAAAAGGTATTTCGGATCTTCTGGTTCTTTTTCCTTTTCGAGTTCTTTCGTTTCTTCATCGTGGATTTCACCATGCTGCTCATCTGGCGCATCAAGCAACGATCGCGCGAGCGCAAAATGGCTGCAGCGCGAAAGGTCTTGTGGGAGCGCCAGCCTCTTGTTTCCGTCATTGTCCCCGGTAAAAATGAAGGGAAGCACCTGTTCAAGCTGGTGAAGTCGCTCGAGGAGCAGACCTACCAGAATTTCGAATTGCTGGTAGTGGATGACGGCTCGGACGACCAGACGGGGATCATTGGCCGTATGCTGGAGCGCAATGGGCTCATCAAATATTTTTTCCGGAACGAGGTGCGTGGCGGTAAAGCTTCGGCAGCGAATCTCGCACTCCGGTTTTGTAAAGGGGAGGTGGTGATCCACCTCGATGCCGATTGCTCGTATGATCGGGATGCGATAGAGAACATCATGTTGCCGTTTTACGTGGATGAACGTATCGGTGCGGTGGGGGGCAATGTGCAGGTGCGTAATTACCGCGAAAGCTTATGTGCCACGCTGCAGGCCGTTGAATACACCGATACCATTTCCATTGGAAGGATCGCCACCAGCGAACTGGGAATTTACCGGGTGATATCGGGTGCTTTCGGGGCTTTCCGGAAAAAGGCGCTGGAGCGGGTAGGGGGCTGGGACATAGGTCCTGGTTTGGATGGCGACATTACGGTTAAGATCCGCAAGCTTAATTACCGCATACATTTTGAGCCCACCGCGGTGTGCCAGACCAGTGTGCCCGTTACTTTCAAAGCGCTTATACGTCAGCGCTTGCGCTGGGATAAATCACTCATACGTTTCCGTTTGCGCAAACACAGTGATGTGTTCTTCCCGACCCGCTCCTTCAAATTCTCCAACTTCTTTTCTTTCCTCGAGAACGTGACGTACAATCTCGTTCTCAATATCAAATGGATCTTTTACATACTCGATATGATGATCAATTTCACATCGTATCTCTGGTTCATCATTCCTATGAACCTTTTTATCTACACAGCCAATAATTACCTGAAATATTTCGTGTTCTCTTTCTTCCGCGATCGCAAGAATGAACCGGAAGGCTATTTTCTCATTTACCTTCCCTGCATGGTGTTCTATTTCGGTTATTTCCTGCGCATCGTTCGTTCCATTGCTTATTTCCAGGAGTTGTTCTTCAGGGCATCGTACAACGATCCCTGGAACCCACAAAAAACTTCGCGCCACGCAAAACTTCTCAAGATCTGATCATGCAGCGGGGATGCGGAAATATTTTTTTGATCTTGTTCGCATGGCTCGGCCCTGCACATGCCTTCGCGCAGCCCATCGTGCAAACACCCACGCTCGATCGGCCCGCAGGGTATTACCCCGATTCGGTCTTCGTGAATATCCTGTGCGCGAACCCCGGTGCGGCCCTTCATTACACACTGAATGGAGATGAACCTACACTGATCTCGCCCTTGTATACACAACCTTTACTGATAAAAGATCGCGCAAGCGTTCCGAATTCTCTTTCGCTCATTCCTACCAACCCGGGTTTTAATTTTCCTGTCCCGGGCTACGATAGCGGTCGTGCCGATGACCGCGGCTGGCTTCCCCCGTACGACACGGTGAATAAATGCACGGTACTCAAGGTGAAGGCATTTTTGAACGGGTATCTTCCGAGTAAAACGGTGACCGCAACTTATTTTATAGGAGCCCAGTTGAACAATCGTTATCCTTTTCCGGTAATTTCCATATCTGCTGACAGCATGGACCTCTTTTCTGACAGTACGGGATTGTTCGTTTACGGGAACGACACAGCCGATAAGGGGAATTTTGCGAAGCCGCGTTTTGAAAAGGAGATCTATTTCGAATACTTCGATACGGAAGGGAACCGCATGCTTTCCCAGCATTGCGGCATGCAGATACACGGGCATGGCGGGGAATAT
>DATDFI010000376.1:0-6690 GCA_036522695.1 Bacteroidia bacterium
CCGTGGGAGGAGGAGGGGGAGGAGGGGGAGGAGGAGGAGGAGGCTTCACATCATCAGGGGGAGGAGGCTTCATCAGGTCCACCGTAAACTCCTTTTTAATATTAGTTTCTTCGTGTTCACCGGTGCTGAACATCTCCACCAGTTTGGGAACACCCCAACCCGCGCCCAGCACACCAATGGCAATGCCCGTGGCCAGCACGATGGTTGAAAAATACTCGCGTCTTATCTGGAAGGCTCCATACCCTCTGTTCTTTTCTTCGAACACCAGCTCATTGCGGTTGCCGGTTACGTTGTACCAACTCGTGTCCAACGAAAGCGCCACAATAATTGCCAGTATAAACGCTATGATCACGTATAACATGGGGAATTATTTTAAAGATTTTTGTCTGCTTAAAAGCACTTTTTCGGTATTTGTTATATCCACCAGCGCTTTGCGATCGATATAACATACGCTTAACTCATCCATCACATCTATCACTCTTCCGTACTTGGCTCCCTCAAGTGTTTTTACCACTACGGTGAGTGATGTTTTTTCATCAGTGATCTTACTTACTTCTTTCTTGAATGCATCCTCACGCTCTTTGTCCTTCAGTTTTGTGTCGTTCTTCAGGCGCTTCTCGGCTTCCATGATCTTATCGTATGCATCATAGGTACCGGGTAGCTGCCCTTCGCCTGTGCCACGGTTGTAATTGATGAGCACTTTACGCAGGCCATCCTTGCCATAATTTGTAAGCAGGAAAGGTGTTGCCTTTGCCGTGTCCATCACTCCATAATAGTAATACACGGTATCACTTTTATCGAGCACAATGGTCACAATATTCCTAACGTTGGTAGGTGGTGCCGGTGTTTTGGGCGGCATACCAATGTCCATTTCGCTGGGCTTGCTGAATGTTGACGTAAGCACGAAGAACGTGAGCAGCAGGAAGGCAAGGTCCACCATCGGTGTCATATCGATGCGGGTCGAGCTTTTCTTTGCGCGTCTCTTCTGGTGTTTACCATGGCCTCCGCCACTGTCGCCACCTGATTCTACATCTGCCATATTCCTTTTTTTTCTCCAGGCTTAGCCTGAAGTTAGTTTTCTATTAATCTCCCTTTTCCAGGTCGGTGATCATGTTAAAATTGTTCACCTGAATTTGCGGGCTCTGGAAAATATCGATCACGGTTTTCACCTTCTTATAGTCCACATTGTTGTCCCCTTTGATAGCGTAGTGCAGTTTTTTCTGCGAATCGCCTGTGCCCCACTTGTCAAACCACATCCTTCTGCCGCAATCGATCCAGTTATACAATTCATTCAACTGGTTGTTCACGGTATCTGAGGGTATACCCTGAAGCTGATCGCTGATCAGCTTGCGCTTATCCGATTTGGCATCCAGGTAGGATTTCATTGCGGACATGGGCACACCGAAGGTTTGCAGTCTTCCGAATTCGAAGAGCTCTTCCTCGGTGAACGTCATGTTATAGCGCTTTGCCATCTCCATGAGCGAATTTCTTCGCACATCCACCTGGTCGATATCAAAAAAATACCGGCCGGCACTGTCGATGGTTATGGTCATCAGGTCGCTGCTAGGCACCGCCTTTTGCGACACGGACGAAGGCTGGTCCACCACTACGGGTTCTTCGGGGCGGAACTGGCTCGTTAAGATAAAGAACGTTACCAACAGGAATGCCAGGTCGACCATCGGAGTCATATCCAGTGAAGGACTGCTCCTGGGCATTTTTATTTTAGGCATTTTACTTCCCTTCTTTAGGTTAGACGCACTGAGATTTTGAATTCCACATGCACCCGGAAATTATTCCTTGGTGGCAACGGTTTGCACTACGCTGAAGCCAGCCTCATCAATACCATAGGTAAGCTGGTCGATGCGGTTGCTCAGGAAGTTATACATCACGATGGCGATGCAGGAACCGGTGATACCGATAAAGGTGTTGATAAGCGCCTCGGAGATACCGGTTGAAAGTGCGGCAGTATCAGGAGCGCCAGCCTGTGCGAGGGCCTTGAACGAACGGATCATCCCCACAACCGTTCCGATAAGACCGATAAGGGTAGAGATGGATGCGCAGGTGGAAAGGATCACCAGGTTCTTAGAGAGCATGGGCAGCTCCAGTGCAGTGGCTTCTTCCAGCTCCTTTTGCACGGCAGCTACTTTCGCTTCCTTATCCATGGAATGATCTTCATGTACGAGTTTATATTTGGTAAGGCCGGCACGCAAAACATTTGCGCAGGAACCTTTCTGGCGATCGCATTCCATGATAGCGGCATCGATCTCGTTATTGCTGATGAGCGAACGCACAGTGCGGATAAAATTATCCACGCGGCCGCGGCCTTTGGCTTTCATAATGGTGATCACACGCTCGATAGAGAACGTGATGATGGTGAGCAGGATGGTGATCAGCACCGGTACGATAGGACCACCTTTGTAGATGGTTCCGAACCAGCTTCCGATACCCTCTTTAATGGGATGCTTTTCGGGATTGCAGTCCTCGAAGTTACAGGGCTTGCCCAGTACAAACATGTAAAAGATGATGGACACCAGTAACAGGACCGGGATCACAATGGCCGGGAAAATTGCCGCAAAATTTCCGGATTTTTCGTTGCTCATAATCTGTTCTTTTTTGGTTAATGTTCTATTTATTCAAAGGATTCATTTTTATTCCACAAACATGCCTTGAAATACGGGATTTGCCTGAAAAAATGAAGTCCCAAACGTACATGAAATTCCCGAATTTCACAAAAAGTAATTTTTAATGTACCAAGGGCTTTATGAGGGCACAAATCTGCTCATCAAAACTTCATTTTACAAGCGGATTCTAACAAGTGGCGGGATATTTCCAATAAGTGGCAAGCGATTGATGATAAGTGGAGGGGAAAGAGTGGCAGCGGCAGTAGCAGGAGCTCAGTTCTTTTTTTTTCTCAGGAACGGCAAAAGCGGGATGAGTGTAACGATGATAAGGCCGATCACGATGTATCCTACATTTTCCTCCACACCTTTTATGGTGCCGAGAAAATACCCGCACAAACAAAGCGAACAGATCCACCCCACCGCACCGATCACATTAAACAACATGAACTGCCAGGCATCTATGCGTATCACACCGGCAAGTATGGGCGCGAAGGTGCGGATGATGGGAAGAAAACGGCCGAGGATCAATGTCTTGCCACCGTGCTTTTGATAAAAATCGCGGGTGGTCTCCAGGTATCTTTTTTTGAAGATGAGCGAATCATCCCGTTTGAAAAGCGCAGGACCCACCCTCCGGCCGAACCAATAGCCTACAATATTCCCGAGTACTGCAGCGGTTACGAGCGCGATCAGCATCACGATAATATCCACCTGCACCAGTTGAGGTTTGGTGCGGCAGAACAATCCCGAAATAAAAATGAGTGAATCCCCGGGCAGGAAAAATCCGATGAGCAATCCCGTTTCGGCAAACACCACAAAAAGCAAAAGCGCAAGTCCTCCAAATTTGATGATGGATTCCGGGTCGGTAAGTTCTTTTAAAAATTCCCACATTACATCAACGAATTACGTCCCTCGGCTTCGCGCGGGATGACACTACGAATCTACGAATGTGAGGGCTTGGTGCGACCGGAATTATTTATCAAAATCAGGCAGGATGTTATTTCTCTCTCCGTGTTGGAAGCCTTACTTTTTCCTGCTTTTGTTCCTTACTTTCAACCAGTAATTGATCGTACCAGCAGCCTTTTGAACTTCGTCCCCAGAAGACGCAAAGCTTCCAAGTTTTTCGCTGGTGTCGTTTTTATAAACCACCGAAAGCCACTCTGCTTTATACCTTCCTCTTCCAGGCGAGTAATTGACCATTTCGATCTCCTCAAATAGAAATTTAGTTCTTTGAACATCTTTTGGGAAAATGTAATTATCTACTACCACAAACTTATTCCTGAACACTTCCATTGTCCTGGCAGGCCCGATCAAAGACAATCCACAAAGCAGGGTTGAAACCACCAGTATACCCGCAAAATTTACCTTGATGAAAAACAAGAATGCAGCACCTGCGCAAAAAAACAATGTTCGTCCAACATAATGCCCAACAGCAACATTGGTGACCAATAAGGGTTGGTCGCTTATGCTTTTCTCTTCAGTCATACTCTTACACGCCCCCTCCACGGCCCTCCCCCATTTCCCCCTCCCACTTGCTCACCAGCACCGCGGCCACCGCATTTCCAACAACATTAGTAGCCGAGCGGCCCATGTCGAGGATGTGGTCCACACCGAGCAATAAAAGTAATCCTGCCTCCGGGATTCCGAATGAAGCAAGTGTTCCTGCGATCACCACCAGCGATGCGCGGGGCACACCGGCAATACCTTTGCTCGTGATCATCAGCACCAGCAGCATGGTGATCTGCGTGCCGATGGGCATGGGAACATGATAACTCTGCGCAATGAAAATGCTCGCGAAGGTCATGTACATCATGGAGCCATCGAGGTTGAAGGAATAACCGAGTGGTAAAACAAAACTCACGATGCGGTTGCGACAACCGAAACTTTCCAGTTGTGCGAGCAGGCCGGGATAAGCCGCTTCGCTGCTTGCGGTGGAGAAAGCCAGCAACAAGGGTTCTCGTATCCTGCGCACCAGCTCACGCGTGCGATTGCGCACGAGCAAAAACGCGACAAGCAGGAGCAGCATCCACAGCAACAATAATCCCCCGTAAAATTCTCCAATGAATATCGCATAAGTGCCCAGCACACCTAATCCCTTTTTCGCCACTACTGCGGTCATAGCAGCAAAAACAGCAAAGGGTGCGACATACATTACATAGCCGGTTATCTTAAGCATCGCATGACCCACCGCATCCAAAAAGTCGGTGATCACTTTTCCTCTCTCACCCAACGCTGCGACCGCCACACCAAAAAACAAAGCGAACACCACGATCTGCAGTATTTCATTATGCGCCATGGCATCGCCTAGGCTGGTGGGGATAATGTGGGTGATAAAATTTTTAAGCGTGAACGATGCTTTGTCTATGCCGCTGTCGAGGCCCGCATAAGGCACTTCGAGGTTCATCATGGATCCAGGCTTGAAAAGATTCACCAGCAAACAGCCCAGGGCAAGTGAAACAAGTGATGCGGAGATGAACCACAATAAGGTTTTCCCGCCAATTCTCCCTACCGCTTTTATGTCTCCAAGTTTTGCAACGCCTGTTACCAGCGTAGCGAACACCAATGGAGCGATGATCATTTTTATCAGGCGCAGGAAAATATCCGTGAGAATGGTAATGTAATCGAGGATGTTTGAAAGGGCGGGGTCGATGCTCTCATCACGGGCGGTGGCCGTTTCGATCTGCTTGCTAAGCGATGAAGTGCTTTTTTCCTTTTTGAGCAGCTCCATGATGCCTTCCCACTTTTGCTTTACGTTTTTAGAACTGTCGGCAAGCAAAACATCCAGGTCACTTTTAAATGTCGCCTGGGAATTATTTTGAGCGAGGGTCTTTTGCGCGGAGGCGATGGCCTCTTCGTACGTTCTTTTAGGGGGAGGAGGATAGGAAACATTGAGCCAATAGCCCATGCCTATACCTATTAAAAGCGCAATGAAAATAAAAAGCGTTAAACGATTGGAAGATGACATCAAAGCAAAGCTAAAAGAATTTCAGCTGGCTTACCGAAATCAATTCATCACAGAAAGAAGGAGGTCGGGAAAAATCCCCATCGCCAGGATAAGCGCTGTTACCAGCACCATCAGCACCTGCTGCATGCCGTTCAATTCAACTGCAGAATCGTTGTGCGCCTTACGGAAATACATGGCGATGATCACGCGCAAATAATAATACACGCTGATAAGCGAGCCGACCACTGCGATGCAAACAAGCCCTGTGTAACCTGCATTTATTGCAGCGAGAAAAATGTAATACTTGGCGAAGAAGCCGGCCGTGATAGGAATTCCCGCTAATGAAAGCATGGTAATGCTCATCACCAATGCGAGCACCGGGTTACGCTTAGCTAAACCGTTAAAGCTGTCGAAGGACTCATCACCGTTATTCGCTTTCGCAACCATCATTAAAATAGCGAAAGAAGCGATGGAACCAACCGAGTAAGCAGCAGTATAGTAAATGACGGATGAAACAGGGCTCATTGCAAGAATGGCGAGCAGCATGTATCCCGCGTGCGAAATGCTCGAGTACGCCAGCATGCGTTTTACGTTCTGCTGGTACACTGCCGTGATATTGGAGAGCAAAAGCGTAGCGGCCGCAATTCCCCACAACACATTGTTCCAGGCTTCGTTCACAGCGGAGAAGCAGGTGGCGAACAACTGGAAGAACGCAGCGAAAGCGGCCGTCTTCACAATGGTGGACATGTATGCAGTTACAGGAGTAGGGGCGCCCTGGTACACATCAGGAGCCCAAAAATGGAAAGGAACAGCCGAAACTTTGAAAGCCATTCCTATCATCATCATCAAAACACCCGGCAATATGAGTACGCGCATTCCGGCCTTCTCGGCCTGGAAGATCCCAACCGAGATCTGCTGAAGGTCGAATGATCCCGTTGCCCCGTAAATAAGCGCGATACCAAAAAGCAAAAAGCCGGTGGCGAACGATCCCATCAAAAAATATTTGAAGGCCGATTCATTGGAAGATAAACTGAATTTGTTGCTTCCGCACAACACGTACATCGAAAGCGAAAGTATCTCTATGCCGATGAACAACATCGTCATATTGTTGTACGATGCCATCACCAT
>DATDFI010000377.1:0-6235 GCA_036522695.1 Bacteroidia bacterium
GGGATAAGCTCCGGGGGGTCCTGCAGGTCGGCCGTAAAGATCACGTTGCAGTCACCAGTGGCATAATTCATCCCCGCAAGAATGGCATTGTACGATCCTACGTTCCCGGCAAGCTTCACCAGTTTTACTTTGGAAGGAGTCGCATTTTTGAATTTCATCATTTCATCGAAGGTCCTGTCCTTCGAACCATCATCCACCAGCACGTACTCGAATTCAACGTCATTGGGAAAAAGCGACTCGTTCTTCAGCAATTCAGCCGTGGTGACGGGAATATTCTCCTCGTTGAAATAACAGGGAATGATAAAAGAAAGCTTAGGCATTGAAAAAACGTTTGATCGTATCGCTCACGTAAGATATATCTTTTTCTTCAAGTCCGGGATAGAGTGGGAGGCTCAGGCAGGTGCCTGCAAGCTCTTCGGCAATGGGCAGGTCACCTTTTTTATACCCCAGATCGTTGTAGGCTTTCTGCAGGTGAGGTGGAACAGGATAGTGAATGAGCGTATCGATCCCATTGCTCTTTAAAAATTCCTGCAGTTCGTTCCTTCTTTTTGCGCGTACAACATACAAATGAAACACCGAAGTGCATCCTTCCGCGATGGCGGGAAGCGCAAGCTCATTGATGCCGGATAATTCTTTGGAGTATTGCCCGGCTATTTTCCTTCTTTCTTCATTCCATTCGGTGAGGCGATGAAGCTTTACATTCAAAAAAGCGGCCTGCAGTTCATCGAGCCTTGCATTGTACCCCTGTTCTTCGTGGAAATATTTTTTTTCAGATCCATAATTTCTCAGGCGCAGGATCCTTCGGTAAACATCTTCATCGTTGCAGGTGATCGCTCCCGCATCGCCCAGCGCGCCTAAATTCTTTCCCGGGTAAAAGCTGGTGGCGTTCGCATCTCCAAAGCTCCCCGTGATCTGTCCACGGCACATCGCGCCCTGCGCCTGCGCATTATCTTCGATCACCGCAAGGTCATTTTTTTTTGCGATGCGTATGATCTCTTCCATTTCACAGGCCTGGCCGTAAAGGTGAACGGGAATGATCGCTCTTGTTCTTTTGCCGATCGCTTTTTCAATAAGTGAAGGGTCGATATTATACGTGTCGGTGCGTGGTTCCACCAGTACAGGTGTGGCCCCTGTTTCCGAAACGGCAAGCATCGTGGCGATGAATGTATTGGAAGGGACGATCACCTCATCACCTGCACCGATATTCATCGCGCGCAATGCGAGCTTTAATGCATCGAGCCCGTTACCGGTACCGGCACAAAACCGCGTGTGATTGAAAGCTGCGTAATTTTTTTCGAATTCCAGGAGTTCATTCCCGAGGATGAAGGAATTACTCCCGTACACTTTTTTAAAGGCGGAAAGCATTTCATCCCTGCATTGCGCATGCATGTACCCGAGTGATAGGAAGGCGATAGGTCTCATGCGATCCGTTGCAGACCTTTTTCTGTTTCGAGGTAACGGGTTCCGCTCAGGGATATCCACTCCTTACCTTTCCGTAAAAGCTTTTCACCGTTCTCATCCAACCATCCCTGGTGACGGGCGGGATTTCCGAAAACCAATTCCTGGTCTTTCACATCCCGGGTGATAACGGAACCTATCCCGCTCATGGCGTATCGGCCGATGGTGACCCCGGCAAGTAAAGTGGAGTTGGCCCCGATACTTGCACCTTTACTCACAGTGATCTTTTTAAGGTCGAATTTTTTCTTGCTTCGGGGCCGCAGATCATTCGTGAAAACAACATTGGGGCCGATAAAAGCATCGTCCTCGATAACGGTACCCGACCAGATGTACACTCCCGATTTAATAGTGACGTTATTCCCGATCGTTACATTGCTTTCAATAAAGCAATGATCGCAGATGTTGCAATTGTTGCCGATGCGTACATTTTCCAGTATATGCACGAAGGCCCAGATGCGGGTGTCATCGCCAATACCTGATGATTCCACTATTGCATGCGGATGTACCTGGGCTTTCACGATCGGTGTTTTTTGAATTCTTCGTAGTCACGTATGTAATCTTCGGCCGAATATTCGAGTGAGGCCAGGCAAAGCAGCACGGCATTGTGGGTGAAACGGATGGTGCGCCAGTATCTTTTGGGAATGAAGAGCGCTTTATCCGGGTTATCGAGACGAAAATTGCTTTTTTTACCCTCCTGCGATTCAAGTTCGAATTCAATGCTGCCGCAAACCGCCACCACCACTTGTTCCAATTCCTTGTGGGCATGGTTGCCCCGCTCTACATGATGAGGAGTGAAGTAGGTCCAGTAAGTGCGCTTCACCTCAAAAGGGATGTTTTTTGGATACTCGGCAACAGTGATGAAGCCGAGGTCGGACGAACCGATCGAACTGAACTCAATGATATAGGGAGATGGTTCCTTGTTCATGATTTCAATAGGATGCCCGCATGCGATCCACAAAACAACAGTTGTTTTGGATGCATTCGGTAACTTTGCCCGAAAGGCTGAGAATTATGCACATCGTATTTGCCACGAACAACAAAAATAAGATTTATGAGGTATCAAGGTCCATTGGAGAGCGAATAAAGTTGCTTTCGCTGGAGGAGATAGGGTGCAGTGAAGAATTGCCCGAAACGCAGGCTACACTCGAGGGAAATGCATTGCAAAAGGCGCGTTATGTTTTTGAAAAGTATGGTGCGGATTGTTTTGCGGATGATACCGGTCTTGAGATCGCAGCATTGGAAGGCCGGCCCGGGGTTTACTCGGCCCGTTATGCCGGTGAAGAAAAGAATGCAGAACATAACATGAAAAAAGTGCTGGAGGAGATGGAAGGCAAGGCGGACCGCTCGGCAAAATTCCGGACCGTGATCGCGCTGGTGACGGGAGGGAAGGAATACCTTTTTGAAGGAGCGGTAGAGGGAATGATCCTTGAAAAAAAGCAGGGCGGAAAAGGATTCGGCTACGATCCTATATTCTCGCCCTTATCCAACCCCGGAATTTCATTTGCACAAATGAGCATTGAAGAGAAAAATAAAATAAGTCACAGGGGGATTGCGGTAAGCAAGCTGGTGGAGTTTTTGGCTAAAATTTAGGTTACTAATTAGAATATTGCCAATGATCCATCTTTAACCGCATTGCACTTATTTGGTTTTTTTGCTGGCCGGATCCACGTACCCTGAATTCTTTTTTTGTCACCTTCCGATCTCCTATTTCAACCACCACCTGCGATGAAACGGAAGTATGCAGCTTAAGTATAGAACGATGCCCTTTCGAAAGAACTGGCGGCATTCGTATGGATTCGTAATTGGTAATGTTAATAACCCCGTTGATTTCCCATTCTTTCCTCAAATTCCATCTCCGCTTTTTCCGGTAAATTTGTTAATTGAATTTCCCAATGAATAAGCTGAAGGTCGGTATCATTTTCGGTGGGCGTTCCAAAGAGCGCGAGATCTCCTTTGCAGGCGGGCGAACGGTTTACGATAATCTCAACAAGTCATTGTTCGATGCGGTGCCCGTATTTGTGGACAGCTTCGGGAATTTTGTGCTGCTCGACTGGGAATTCATTTATAAAGGCAGCATTCGCGATTTTTATCCTCCCGTTGAATTTCTTCCATCATCCAACGGGGATTTCCAGCTTTATGCCGAGAACCTCGGTGACCTTTCCTTCGACCAGCAGGAAAAACTTATTTCACGTATTGGCAAGAAGATAGATGCTTCGCAGCTGAAGGTGTTGTTCGATGTGGCTTTTCTTTGCCTGCACGGATCATTCGGTGAGGATGGACGCATACAGGGCCTGCTGGAGTACCTCGAAATCCCTTATACGGGTTCCGGCATTCTTCCTTCTTCCATCGGGATGAACAAGGCCATCCAGAAAAAGCTGATGGTGAATGCCGGCTTTAATTCCCCCGCATTCTTTACCATCGCCCGAAAAGAATATATCGATGGAAACTGCAGGGGCGTTTTTGCGAAAGCCAAAAAGGAAGTGGGTCTGCCCATGGTGATCAAACCCGCCAACCAGGGTTCCTCCATTGGCGTTACGATTCTGAGCGAGGACAGCGAATTCAAATTCATGGAAGCGCTGGAGAAGGCTTTGTTCACGCGATGGCTGGATGCCGGTGAATGGAATGAAAAGAGTAAAAGCGAGAAAATAAATTATGTGCGTGTGCTGGCGGATATCCGTGAAGGGATCGGGATGCCGCTCGTAGTGAAAGCGGGAAAGACCGGGCCTTTCACTGTTTTTGATCCGGGCGATCTTGTAGAAAAGCTCAATTCGATATTTAAAACGGAAAAAGAAGGTGCCGTGCTCGAATCTCTTGATGGAGAAAGCGAAGTACTGATCGAAGGCTTCATTGAAGGAAAGGAATTCTCCTGCATCGTTATCCAGGACGAAAATGGTAATGGAGTGGCCTTACCTCCCACCGAGATCAGGAAAGGAAAGGAACTTTTTGATTACCGTTCCAAATATTTGCCGGGTCTTTCGCGCAAGATCACACCCATTGATCTTCCCGATGCCGATATTGCCCGTATCCGCAAAGAATGCGAGCGTTTGTTCCATGATCTTTATTTCGATGTGTATGCGCGTATAGATGGTTTTATAAATAAGGATGGGAAAATTTTCCTGAACGATCCCAATACCACTTCAGGGATGATGCCCTCCTCATTCTTTTTTCACCAGGCGGCCGAGATCGGTTTGAACCCATCGCAGTTCCTCACTTACATCCTCCGCACATCGCTCGCGCAACGCAACCGCGCAGCCGGTGCCGGTGGGAAAATGGAAAAACTGCTTCACGCGCTCGATAAGGCCATTTCCGATGACCAGCGCTCGGCAGCCGAACGTGTAAAGGTAGCGGTGATATTCGGTGGTTATTCATCGGAACGGCATATTTCGGTAGAGAGTGGCCGGAATATTTACGAAAAGCTGGCCTCTTCCACCAAGTACGAAGCCATCCCTGTTTTCCTGACGGGCGATCACGAGAATCACATCCTGTACCAGGTACCCATCAATATTTTGCTCAAGGATAATGCAGATGATATAAAAGATAAGATCGAGCATTACAAGGTGCACGACATCATTAAACGGATAATTGGAGAGTGCAGTTTTATCACCGAAAAATATTCCAGCGCGCAAAACCTTGCGGCACCCAAACGGTTCACGTATGAAGACCTGGCGAAAACGGTTGATGCGGTTTTTATCGCCTTGCACGGAAGACCGGGGGAGGACGGAGCGGTGCAGGCACAATTAGAACGCGCGGGCCTTCCCTATAATGGATCGGGAGTGAGCAGCTCACAGGTCACCATTGATAAATACACCACCAACGAAATTTTACAAAAGAACGGGTTCCTGGTAGCCAAACATTTTTTGATTACGGAAGAAGAGTGGCAGAACAATAAAAATGCGGTCCTGGAGCGATTCGATAAAGAAGTGCATTACCCATTTATTGCCAAGCCGGTGGATGATGGATGCAGTTCGGCTGTGAAAAAAATAAAGAGCGCTGAAGAGTTCGAAGCATTTGCAAAACTGATGTTCCGCAAAAGCGAGGAGCTGGATCCGAAGGCTGCGGACATTTTACACATCAAACCCAAAGAAGAATTCCCGCTGAAGCGTGTGATCCTGGTGGAGGAACTTATTTCGAAAAAGGACGCCAGGCATTTTCTCGAGATAACAGGAGGCATGCTTACCAAAATGGATGCGAAGGGAAATATAAGCTACGAAGTGTTCGAGGCGTCAGAAGCTTTATCAGAAGGAGAAGTGCTTTCGCTGGAAGAAAAGTTTTTGGCGGGGCAGGGACAGAACATCACTCCCGCGCGCTATTCGCCCGACCCGGCAGAGCGGCAAAAGATATCGGACAAGGTAAAGGCGACCCTGGGGGCCGCAGCAAAAGTTCTGAATGTTACCGGCTATTGCCGCATCGATGCCTTCGTTCGCGTTTACTCTCCCGAAAAAGTGGAAGTGATCTTTATAGAAGTGAACTCTCTTCCGGGAATGACGCCTGCCACCTGCATCTTTCACCAGAGTGCGATAGATGGATATAAGCCTTACGAATTCATTGATAAGATCCTCGAATTCGGCTTTGCGCGCCAAAAAATGATGGTAAAGGCCTGATCATTTTTTCCTCAGCAATTCATTTAATTTATTCAATTGCTCTTCGGGATATTTTTCCAGGGGCTTTAATTTCAAAGCCATTTCATAGCAGGTTTTGGCTGCAAGCAATGTGTTTTTCGGAATGCTGGAAGGGGCCGCCTGCTTTTCGGGAAAATAAGAGTCCCCGATCCGTATAA
>DATDFI010000378.1:0-4693 GCA_036522695.1 Bacteroidia bacterium
TGCTTTACCCGCTGCAAACCTTTTCACCCGGCAGGAAACCGGGGCTCCGTGATGTCCCGGTATGCATTGAAGCCAGTGACAACTCAACGGCATCTGCACTGCGCTCCATTGCAAAAAAGATCTCGAAAAATATCGTTAGCGTAAATTCCGAACAACGCGCTGTGCTGCATTTATCAGCCGTGATCGCCAATAATTTCACGAACCGCCTTTACGCGCTCGCTGAAAAGAAATTAAAGCATCATGGACTTTCATTTTCTCTCCTTCACCCGCTCATCCTTGAGACCGCGCAAAAGGCCATCGCGCTGGGGCCCTCGCACGCGCAAACCGGCCCGGCCGTGCGTGGCGATAAAAAAGTGATACGTAAACATTTGAGAATGCTTAAGAGCGATAAAGAACTCTCACGGCTTTATAAACTTCTTACCGCAAACATCCGTTCGGGTATGAACGGGTGATTTCATATCTTCGCATTCATATAACTATTTTGTGATCGCATTTCTCAAACTCATCCGGCTTCCCAACCTGCTCATCATCGCATTTACCATGTACATGGTGCGTTATGGAATTGTACAGCCTATGGCCGAAGCTTACGGGATAGGATTGTGGATGCCCGACCTGCTCTTTTTTCTCCTCGTATTATCGGTGGTGATGATCGCTGCAGCCGGGTACATCATCAACGATTATTTTGATGTGCGTATTGACCAGGTGAACAAACCGGAGCATGTGGTGGTGGACAAAGGAGTTAAACGCAGGGTAGCCATGGGTGCACACCAGGTCATTAACGTGATCGCCATACTCATTGGGGCTTTTGTTTCCTGGAAAGCCAATTTCTTTAAAGAAGGCACCATACTTTATATTTTTTCCGCCACATCACTTTGGTTTTACTCCACCACGTTCAAACGCCAGTTCCTCGTGGGCAATCTTGTCATCGCCCTGCTATCGGGTATCGTTCCGCTCATTGCGGGTTTTTACGACATGACATACATCAAGGAACATTTCAAGGATGTTTTATTGTTCAACGCACAAAACAATCCCGGTCGGCCCGCATTCAGCGATTCTGTTTTCTTTTTCGTGCTCGGTTTTTCATTTTTCGCATTCATGCTCACCTTGCTCCGCGAGATCATCAAGGACATCGAGGACCGTGAAGGTGATGATGCATATGGTTGTAAAACCCTGCCGGTGGTAATGGGTGTTAGGGGAGGAAAAATAGTGGCGGGCATTGTTGCCGCGTTTATTTCATTCATGATCGTCTATCTCGGCTTTGAATTTTATCATGACACACGCAGCAAGATACCGTTCATCTATATCGTGATCACGCTCATTCTTCCGCTTTTACTCATGCTTTTCCTGCTCATCAGGGCAAAGGAGAAAAGAGATTTCACCCGTTTAAGCCTGCTCAACAAGATCGTCATGCTCGGTGGCATCTGCTTCTGGCTCGTGCTCCGGTTCAGCTCTGAGAGCGGTAACTGGTTCGGATAGATCTTCCTGATGCAAATCCCATCGCACATTATTCTCGCTTCAAAATCACCGCGCAGGCAATATTTGTTGCGGGAACTCGGGATCCCTTTTGAAGTGCGGACAAAAGAAACAGACGAATCTTTTCCTGCAGATCTAAAAGCAGAAAACATCCCGCTTTACCTCTGCCGTAAAAAGGCTGGGGCTTTCAAAGGGGAATTGGAAGACGGCCAATTACTCATCGCCTCCGATACCATTGTTTGGGTGAACGACCACGTACTCAACAAGCCCAAAAGCGAGGACGATGCTTTTCGCATGCTGAAAATTCTATCCGGAAACATGCATGAAGTGTTCACGGGAGTTTGTCTTGAGTCGACAGGTAAAGTGAAAACCTTTTTTGTCCGAAGTAAGGTTTTCTTTAAGCCTCTCAGCGATGATCTCATACGCAATTACGTTCGTGATTGCAAGCCTTTTGATAAAGCGGGCGCTTACGGTGCGCAGGAAAGTTTGCCCGAAGGCTCACATCCCTGCTCACGTGAAGAAGTTGATTTTTTAAATGACCTGGGAAAAACACACCTCAACGCCATTCGTCATGGCGATCACGGAAAGAAAAACTATGTTTTGGTGGACAGGATAGAGGGCTCTTACTTTAACGTGATGGGATTCCCGTTGAGAGAGCTTTATGTGGAACTCCTGGCTTTTTAACTGCCGTTTCGCGTGATGAATACCGCCTGTGTCTGTTTCTGGAATTCCAGCGTCCGCTTCTCTGCCAGCCCTTTCATGAGCTGGTTGTTGGCTTCAATGCTGAATTTGATCACCAGCAGGTCGTCATCACTCAACTGCTCGTAACTGATGCTTTCATAAAAAGGATCAGCAGCCTTAATACATTCAATCAGCTGAGTGCGATTCATATACAAGTTTGAATTAAACTTGCAGACAAAGGTCGTCCGCATTCAAAAGCGTATCGCGAAAACGCATTCCTACTTATAAACAGACTTGTTAACAGGGATTTTTGTGAATAGGATAGCAGGGTAATGCGAAAAATTCAGCTGAGATCTTTCAAAAACAAAAAAATCCCCTCTGAAAACAGAGGGGATCGAAAGCGGTTTTTCCTGGAAATTATTTCTTCTTGAATTCTGTCACCACGTTATCGTAGCAAAGATAATAACCGCCTTTGCCAAGATTAGACATATCCACTTGCTTGCCGAAACCCTTTTTCACAATGGTACCGTAATAATCATACACTTCGTAAAGTGTTTCACCGGTAAAGGAGATCACGTTGTTGTTCTTTGAAACGGAGTAATCCACTTTAGGTAATCCTGAAGTGATGGTGGTCGGGTTAGAATAGCGGGGCTGGCTGGTAACGCCCACCTGCTTCACGCGGAACTTATTTTCACCGGAATGAAGGGTAACCTGGAATTGGTACGAATTCTCATCCGCAGTTCCTTTGCCACCCACTTCCCCCACCGGGATCCATTTGTTCCAGCGAAATTGCTCTACTACAAAAGGAAGAGGACCCTGCTCATTCTGAGTGGTCCACTTCAAAATTCCGGTCTGGTCCACCATAATGTTCTTAGTATCGAAAGTGGGTTTGGGTTTGAGGGCCTCGGGATTCAGGATTTTGGGTGCGCATCCGTCTTTATGCTTGATCTCGATCACCACATTCTCACCGAACTTGATACCGAGTGCAGAAAGATCGATCTCGAAAGCAGTGGAGTTGATCTCGTCAGTAGTAACAGAACCGTTCACACGCACTTCCGTAACGCAATAACCTACGCCCAGACTGGATATGCTGTTTTGAACGTAAATGTTTTTATCCTGGTATTTTCCTTCCAGCACAATTACGCCTGCTTGAGCAAAGCCGCAAAACGCCAGGAAAAAGACAGATAAAAAAGCAGTTCTCATTTGGTGTACGATGGGGTTAGGGTTTTCGTCCGCAAAGATAGGGAATTTGTCGATTATAAGTCAATTTTCGAGGGCGGTTTTAATTAACAAAATATTGAAATTCCAACAATACAATTAATTAAAACCCAGCATCTTGGACTTCAATTACTTATTGAACAGCTTCACGGCCAGGTTGTAAAGCGCAATAAAAACGATCAGCGCCAGTAAAACGAGGTAAACGCCCCGGTAGTATGTGCGGTTCACTTTCCTGTCCGAACGATAGGCCCATATCATCCCTATCACAAAACACAGGAAAAACACAATGGCGAAAATGATTTGTCCGCGTGTAATAGGCATGAGGAAATTTTTACGCAGCCGAAGTTAGAAATATTGTTTGAAAAAAGGGGATAAGTATTGCCCCTGTCCCGCTCTTTTATTTCCCCTGCACTTATTTTTGCGGGAATGAAAAAGTCCACGCTCCTGGCCTGCCTGCTCCTGCTAACCACTCTTTCACATGCCGGTATTTTCGACAGCCGCATTAAAAAAGCATACCGTGCGCTCAACCAGTTCAATTATTTCAGGGCGAAACAGCTTTTTTATTCGCAACTGAAAAAACAAACGGTATGCGCAGCCTATGGTCTCGCCACTATTTATTCCCGCAGCGATAATCCTTTTTATAACCTCGATTCGGCCCACCGTTATATTTTCATGGCCGAGAATAAGTTCAACAATTCCACTCCCAAACAAAAAAGATCTTACGAAAAATACCACATCACCTCGCTGGCCATCCACGACCTCCGCGAAGGTGTTAACGCAAAAGCATACGATGCGGCCCTCAAAGAAAATAAAGTGGAAGCGCTCGACCGTTTCATCTTCAATTACCCCGGTGCATCGCAATATAAAGAAGCGCTTGACCAGCGTAACGCCCTCGCCTTTGCCAATGCCAAAAAGATCGATACCTATGATGCTTACGCAGCGTTCATGAAAAAATATCCTTTCGCAAAAGAGTTTGAAGAAGCCAAATACCTCTACGAATCAACGCTGTACTCTACCTACACACAATCGGGAACCATTCAAAGTTACGAGCAGTTCATCGAGAAATTCCCGGACAGTCCGTATGAAGGTGATGCCGAAGACCAGGTCTACGCACTCTCCGCCCCTGCAGGCACTATTGCACAACTGCATGCCTTTGTAAAAAAATACCCGAAGAACCGTAACACCGAAACAGCCTGGAAAAATATTTACACGCTGTACACTTCCGATTTCAGTTCCGAATCCATCGAAAAATTCCTGAAAGCATTTCCCGATTATCCTTTTGCCGATGTGGCCGCAAAGGACCTCGAACTCGCGCGCATGG
>DATDFI010000379.1:0-2040 GCA_036522695.1 Bacteroidia bacterium
AGCGCGTAACACATTTGTATCCGATATCCCCTTACGCTGCAGCTCCTGCACCAACTGCTTACGCAAACCCTTGTGTCGGTAGGTATCAACCATTCGTTAATCAATTAGAAATTAAAATCCGCCTGGCCCGAAAAGGGTCACATATTAATAATAAAGTGTTTAAAACAATGCGAAATTACGAAAAGGTGCATTTACCTTTCACAATACTTTTGCATAAACACCTGTTGAAAATGATAAAGATCGGGTTACTGGGCGCTGGACATTTAGGGAGGATACATCTCCGCCTGCTGAAGGAGATATTGTATTACGAGGTAGTTGGGTTTTACGATCCGGATGATGCGAATGCGCAAAAAACCATTGACGAATTCGGGGTAAAACGTTTTGCGAGTGCGGATGAATTGATGGAACAGGTGGAAGCGCTGGATATTGTTACGCCAACGGTACATCATTTCGAGTACGCCTCGAAGGCTTTGAAATCATCCAAGCATATATTTATTGAAAAGCCGATGACCAGTACGATCAAGGAGGCGCGCAGCTTGCGTGCGCTGGCGGCCGAGGCGGATGTAAAAGTGCAGGTAGGTCACGTGGAGCGATTCAATCCCGCCTTTCTCGCATCGAAAGAATATTTTAAAAATCCCATGTTCATCGAGACGCATCGCCTGGCGCAATTCAACCCGCGCGGGACAGATGTGTCGGTAGTGCTTGACCTGATGATACATGATATCGATATCGTGCTGAGCGTGGTTCGTTCTGGAATAAAGCGGATCAGCGCAAGCGGTGTTTCGGTGGTGAGCGATACCCCCGATATCACCAATGCCCGCATCGAATTTGATAACGGCTGCGTGGCCAACCTCACGGCCAGCCGGATCTCCATGAAGAACATGCGCAAGTCCCGCTTTTTCCAGAAAGATGCTTACATCTCCGTTGACTTCCTTGAAAAACAGAGCAGCGTGATACGTCTTAAAACGGTAGAAGGAGAACCCGATCCCCTTTCCATTACCATCGACCTGGGGATGGAAAAAGGCGTTAAGCAGATCTATTTCGATAACCCCAAGATAGAACCGGTGAATGCTATTAAGATCGAACTCGAGGCCTTTGCCGAATCGATTTTGAACAATACCACTCCACCTGTAACGGTGGATGACGGATACAATGCTCTTGACGTAGCTACACGTATCATCGAGAAGATTAACCACACTTCAGATTTTCTTTCAGATCACACAATAAGCGCGTAGATTTGCCGTTTTTCAATTTGACACGAAACGGCTTATGGCGTTTTCTTTACTGTTTACCAGGCGTTTACTCTTCGTCTTCGGCATCATAGCCCTGCTTTCTTCCTGCGCGTTTTTCGATACTTCCCAAACCGTTCCTTCTTATATACACATTGACAAGATCGCTTTTGTGCCCGGCAGCGATACCACCACGGGTCCGGGCGGGCAGGGAACGGCTTCTACTGCTATAACCGATGCCTGGGTTTACGTGGACGAGCAACTCCAGGGGATCTATGAATTGCCCTGCACTTTCCCGGTACAATACGAGGGCACACACACCATAAAAGTGGCAGCCGGAATAAAGATGAACGGCATTGGCGCCACCCGCGTGATCTATCCCTTTTATGATTTTTACACCACCACGGTCACCTTAGCTCCGAAACAGACCACTACCATCAACCCGCACGTGTCATATTATCCAACGGTACAGTTCCCTTACCTCGAAAATTTCGAATCCACCTATTGCTATGTCGATTCGTTCGGTGATACACCTTTACGCGACACCAATGGCGCGGTGGCCTGGGGCGGTGGCTGGTCGGCCTACGGAATGATAAAAGGGAACGCACTCACTTTCCAGGCGCGCACCTGCACCACCTTTGCCCTTAATGCCGATGGACAGCCTAAATTCATTGAACTCAATTATAAATGCAACCACGCATTCGTGCTCGGGTTACTTTACGGGAATGGCACCGAACCTGTGGTAGGCGTGAATCCCAGCGATAAATGGAATAAAATTTATTTGAACATCAGCGATCAGATACTATTGTCA
>DATDFI010000380.1:0-7773 GCA_036522695.1 Bacteroidia bacterium
ACATCGTCCTGTTCTGATCTATTGAAGATGGTTTTCATAGGGTGTATGGATGAAAGTTAATGGATGAAGTGCTGCCGGTTCGGGCTGTGACCGGGTTGAATCCCCGGGATTAAGTTTGTCTATTTTATTCTCCAGCGTTCGAGTTTGGGAATTCCTTTCGTGAAAAATCCAGCGAGGAAACCGGGGAAGCCCATCTCTTTCATCTTTGCTTTCACAAAGTCCTGCATTTGAGTCACGGTCCAATCGGGATTTTTGAATTTGCCGTTCTCATAACAATAAGCGCAGTACATTTTATTGATGGTGCCATCGGCATTGGTTCCTCCTCCATTTGGCGATTTTTTCATGGGCATTCCGCAGCTCTGGCAGTTCTTGTATTCTTTCATGAGTGTAAAGATAAGGATAAGATGATTGATGGAAGATGGAGAGCGGCCAAACGGTCTCAGGCTCATTCATTAAAGATCTCCATCCACCTTTCCGGCCTCGTAATATTTTTAAAGCCGAATTTTTCATAGAGCGCGTGGGCATCGCGGGTGGCAAGCATGAAGCGCCTGAGGCTTTGCAGTTCGGGATGCCGGAGAATTTCATCCATTAATGATTTGGAGAGTCCTTTGCCGCGATGTGTTTCCAGTATGAATACATCGGCAAGATAAGCGAAGGTGCTTTTGTCGGTGATCACGCGTGCAAAGCCCACTTGCTCCTTTCCCCGGTAAACTCCAAAGCACATGGAGTTCTCGATAGAGATCTTCACCTGTTCCGGGGTGCGGCCCTTTGCCCAATAGGAATGGTTGCAGAGGTATTCATGAATGAGCGGGATATTCAACAGCGCTTTGTCGGTACTAACAGAATATCCGGGATCCATCAGTGTAACAATTGGATGAGACGGTTGATGCTTTCCACATTTTCGGGAAGCTCGATGGAATGGATCACTTTTTCCTTCTCGTGGTTGGTGAGGTGCCAGCTCAACGAAATGTTATCAGGCATCTCATTTTGCAGCTGGAGGTCCACCATGTCAATAGAAGTATTGAGCCAGGCCGAGGTGTACATTATGAGCTGGTCCTGGTTAAAATCCTGTACACTGAATAAGTTCCCGTAAAAGCTTCCGAGCGGCCTTGACATGGCCTGCACCAGAGTTTTGGGCGGATTTTCCTCGATAGGTCTTTCTTTGTGTTTATCACGGAGCTGGACGATCACCACTCCACTCGTATTTTCTTCTATCCACTTGCGGAAGGTATAGATGAACTTAACGGTTGTTTCGAGGCCGTAATTATCACGCATGCCGGCATCCATCACCTCGATGGTGGGCTCGCTCGGCAGTGAAACTACCGGTGAAATGTAGGGGAAGGTCGCATTCATGCGCAGTACACTTGTGAAACGCGTATTGCCTGCATCCTGGTCTGCAAAAAAACGCGAATACTCTATCGCGTCCACCAGTTCGTGATTTTTCAAGGAAGAAGGTTCGGTATTCTGAGTGAGGAAGGAAACGGGCTGGGAACAAATGAGCAGTTTACGTCCGTCATTCACAATGCTTGGGGTGAACACCATCATGGGCACCTCAGCTTCTTCCTCGGGTTTGCGGTAATCACCCAATCGTTTATCGAGAATATTACAGGTATTCTCGTTCAATTGTTTTTCAAAAGCATAGCCACGGTCCTTGCTGTACACATAATTCCCGTCACGGAATTTGGGCAGGCCGAAAAATAATTCGCTTGTGGCGATACTGAACGCGACAGGATTGAGAATATCCTTGCTCATATTATTGCGATACCCCGTGCTGTAGAGGTCGAGCTTCCCATGATGTTTCTGGTAATACAATTCGCGCAGGTAAGCGGCTCCTATCATGCCTCCCGATGAGCCGGTGATCATCTCCACATGTTTCAGCAATTCTCCCCGCATGATGCTGTCGGTGTATTGCAGCGCGTAGAACGTCCACAGCGAAGCGCGCAGGCCTCCGCCACTGGTATTCACAAAAACAAGCTTGGGTTTCGTGTTCGTCTTTAAGGAAAAATCGAGGTTGTTATATTTCCATCGCTCGAGCACGCTCAGCATGTGCGCAGTGTCGTTCGAATACTGCTGCCGGTCGTTATTCATGCGCTTGAGCGTGCTGTAAGAGTAGTCGGCTTTTTGCGTTTCATAATTTAGCCCGTATGCTTTATTGGTATTTCCCATGATATCGGAACGGGAAATGAAATTGATGAGCAGCAGCAATAGGATAAAAACCGTATTGGCCCAGCCCCTGAAAAAGCTGTACAGCGCGCTCGACAGCATGAGGAAAAGGGTGAAGAGCAGGAAGACGCTGGCTCCTGCAGGGATCATGAAAAAATCGTAGTCCTGGAAGAGCCCCAGCGTGACCAGACTCACAATGGCAATGAACCCGAATCGCCCTGCGTTGCGGTGATTTTGCCGGAATACTTTTCGAAGCATCTCACGCTTGTAGTGATGCACCGGCCGCACCAATCGTATTCGCCCGAAGCTCCCGATGTAAGTCTCCACATACCAGTCCCGGGATTCTTTGATGAGGTTCGGGTTCTTCCATTTCGCTTTGCGGAATTTTTTGAGGTAAGCGAGCTGCCTGCCTTTCGGGTCCTGGGTTTGAATGCCGAAAAGTTTAAAGATGTCCTTGTTGGTGGTGAAGAAATACATCATGGACATCAGCATGAATACGAAAAAACCGCATAAAAAGCCGGTGATCATCCACCATACCTGGAACGTGGTGTACAGTTTTTCGGAAACGAGAAAAGAGTGGATGCGAAAAATGTAAACGATAAGGAATGCGAGCGGGATGATGGAATTGTTGATGCTGTATTTGAGAAAAGGGTTGTACAGTGTTGCGATGAAAGGGAAGCGAAACCCGTTCATTACGTAACTGGAGATATGAAAGGCAATGATGAAACCGCTGCAGGCAAACCCGATGATGAAATACGAGAGGAAATTAACGTGGTTGAGGTATTCGGGGTTCAAAAAGAGGTAAGGCACCCCATAGCGGGGGGCCAGCGCGCCCGAAACAAACCCGAACAGTAATAACCAGAAGAGAAGGTGGAGGTGGTTTTTTTTAAGGTGCAGGAACAATAACTGGAATGGAAAGAAAAACACTATCCTCCTGACCCGGCTATTCTCTAATAACTTATTGAACATAGAGCGTGCGCTGCTGTAAATTATACGAATGGAAGACCCTAAAAGTTGGAAGCATATTATGAATGATACAGCAGCTGATATGAATCATGTAATAGGATTGATGAATGCGGTGATCAGAGTTTCCGGTTCACGATGTTAAGGATGGCGGTCTCGGCTTTCTTCGCTTTTTCCGCAATATTTTTCCCTTTGCGAACAATATTGGAAGCGAAACGCTTATCGTCAAGGCCTTTTGCATTGATACGTACGTTAAGGTAAGCGCCCAGCACCGCGCTTCTCGCGCACAAGGCCCCCACACCGGCATCGCTCACCGAGTTGGGATTTCCCGTTTCGGCCATGGCGCGTATAAGTTCCATTGAGCTGTAAGCCAGCTCCATCACTTTATAAGGAACTTCGGTAGCGTATTTGGTGGCGGATTGAATAGCGGCCGTACGCTGTTTCTTTTCTTCATCATTGGATTTCGGCATACCGAATGCAGCCATGATCTTGTTGAATGCATTTGTATCCTCATCCACCAGTTTCAATAACTCATCCTTATAATATTGGCCCTTCTCCGCCCACTTGCTGAATTCCTCCCAGCGCTCATCCCAGCCCGGCTTATGTGAAGAGAGATTCGCAACCATTGTGCCGAGCGACACGCCCAGGGCACCTAAGTAAGCGGAGATGGAACCCCCGCCCGGGGCCGGGCTCTCGCTCGCTGTTTCATCTGCAAAGCCGCTCACGCTCATATTCACCAGCCTCGACTTCGAAGGGTCTTTCAGCAGGTATTCGATGATGCGCTCTTCGGGTTTGAAAGGTGCAAGTTCATCGAGTCCCAATGACCGGATCGCGATCTTTAGGAGTTCTTTTTCCGAAACACCGGTGGAGCGCTTTTGCTTTTTCAAAAAATATTTTCCCGCATCCAGCATGGCTTTGAGCGGGATCAGCCCCACGAGTTCGGACCCTGTAACCCGTAATCCCCGCTCTTCCGCTTTTTTGGAAACCTCGTCAAATGCAACATGAACAGAAGTGATGTTGATGTTGGTGAGGTTCATCGAAATTTGTGCGATGCCATATTCTTCAATGTACCAGCCAATGGCCTTCACCGATTTTAAAGTGCCGGGAATATTAATAGGATTGCCGTCTTTGTCCGTTGCAATTTTTCCCGTCACAGGATTCCCTTCGCGCTTCACTCGGCCGGCCTCGCGCACATCAAAGGCGATGGCGTTGGCCCTGCGGGTGGAAGTGGTGTTGAGGTTGATGTTGTAAGCCACCAAAAAATCCCGCGCACCGATCACCGTTGCGCCACGCTTTGCATCGAACTCGGCAGGACCGAAATCAGGGGCCCATTCTTTTTGTTTTATCTTTTTGAAAAAGCCTTCATATTCGCCCGCGCGGATCACCGATAAATTATTGCGCGACTTGTTTTTTTGTGCGGCTTCATACAGGTACACAGGAATTTTCAATTCTTTCCCCACGCGCTCGCCCAGCTTTTGCGCATACTTGGCCGTTTCTTCCATGGTGATTCCTGCAATGGGGATAAGCGGGCACACATCCGTAGCGCCCATGCGCGGGTGCTCTCCTTTGTGCTTGCTCATGTCAATGAGCTCTCCTGCTTTTTTGATGGCGCGAAATGCCGCTTCCACCACATTTTCGGGCGCGCCCACAAACGTTACTACCGTGCGGTTGGTGGCCTTGCCGGGATCTACATTCAATAGTTTGATGCCGTCAACGGATTCGATTACATCGGTGATCTGTTTGATGATGCTGAGGTCGCGGCCTTCGGAAAAGTTGGGTACGCATTCGATGAGTTGACTCATAGTTAAGAATAAATAGTTTACAGTTTATAGTTTACAGTTTGTTGTTCGTGTTAACCGCGCGGTATCGGCTTGCCATTAATGATCACGGTATCTATCAGATCGTTCGCAAATGAATAAGGTATGAAGGAGTGGTTCGGGATCTCTTTTGTGATGAAGATGTTCGCTTTTTTCCCGACCGCGATGCTGCCGTGCGTGTGTGAAAGATCCATAGCGTAAGCGGAATTGATCGTTCCGGCATTGATCGCTTCTTCCGGTGTCATTTTATACTGAACGCAGGCAAGCGAGATCATGAAGTTCATATTGCCGCTGGGACAAGAGCCGGGATTATGATCGGTTGCAATGGCAACAGGCAATCCTGCATCCATCATTTTGCGCGCAGGTGGAAAGGGCAATTGCAGAAACCATTGCGCGCCTGGTAAAAGCGTAGGCATGGTGTTGGAGTTTTTCAGCAGCTCTATGTCTTTATCTTCCAAATATTCCAAATGGTCAACGCTTATCGCCCCGCAGGCCACTCCCGCTTCCACGCCACCTGCATTACTCAACTGCTCCGCGTGCACCTTCCCGCGAATCCCGTATTTCAATGCAGCATTCAGGATCTTCAGGGTGTCTTCCTTCGTGAAATAATTGCGTTCGCAAAATACATCGCAGTAATCGGCCAGCTTTTCTTCCGCGACCTGGGGCAGCATCTCATCCGTCACCAGTTTCACATATTTATCTTTCTCATTTTTATATTCGGCAGGAACGGCATGTGCTCCCAGGAACGTGGCTTTTATTTCAAGCGGGGAAAGTTGCTTCAGTTTTTTGATCACGCGCAGCATCTTCAGTTCCGAATCAATGGTAAGGCCGTAACCGCTTTTGATCTCCACCGCGCCCGTGCCCATGCGCATCAACTCGTCCAGCCTCCTGAGCGCGCTTTCCAGCAATTCTTCTTCACTCGCTTTCTGTAATTTTTTGGCGGAGTTTAAAATTCCCCCGCCACGCTTCGCAATATCTTCATAGCTCATGCCGTTAATACGGTCGGCAAATTCCTCCTCGCGCGATGCCGCATAGATCAAATGCGTATGCGAATCGCACCAGCAGGGAAGCACCAGCTTATCCGTTGCATCCATCACGGTAAGGTCGGTCCAGTCGCTGATACCGGGAAATTCGTACATGCTGCCGAAAGCAGCAATGCGATCATCTTCAATAGCCAGCCAGGCATTGTCGAGGCAGGGCAGGAGTTTCATTTCGGCACCTGGCACTTTGGTGCGAATGCGTTCTTCCGCCTGGACAAGGGTGCGGATATTTTTGATGAGAAGCCTGGGCATTTTTTAATTTAAAATGATGTACTTTAAGGGTGCGAACGCTTCGCCAAATATGCTCAAAATAACTCAATAGTGATGCCGAACAGGATAAGTTCTCTTCTTCTGATTCTTTTAGTGCTCGCCTCCGCGCATGCTCCCGCGCAACAGAAAAAATTCACCATCAGCGGGTATGTTTCGGAGAAGGGAAGCAAGGAATCACTGATAGGCGTGGGCATTTATATTCCCAAACTTAACAAGGGCGTTGTTACGAATAATTACGGGTTTTATTCCATAACGCTTCCTGCCGATACACTTGTGCTGGTTATCTCTTACGTGGGATACGAAACGCAAAAAAAGCAAGTGGTTCTCGATAAAGATATCAGCCTGAATATTGAAATGCAGGAAGGGGTGGTGCTGAATGAAGTGGTGATCACTGATTCGGTGCAGCATTCCGTTTCACAGAACTCGAGGATGAGCGTGATCGATCTGCCGGTTGACCAGGTGAAGAATATTCCTGCGCTGCTGGGTGAGAAGGATGTGCTGAAGGTGATCCTTTTATTGCCGGGCGTTCAAAAGGGGAACGAGGGCAGCAGCGGCATTTATGTGAGGGGTGGCGGCCCGGATCAAAACCTCATCATCCTGGATGATGCAACGGTTTACAATGCGTACCATCTTTTTGGTTTTTTCTCCCTGTTCAATGGTGATGCGCTCAAGAGCATCGAACTCACCAAGGGCGGTTTTCCCGCGCGTTACGGTGGCAGGCTTTCTTCGGTGATCGAGATGAACATGAAAGAAGGAAATAAGGAAAAACTGCATGGAGAGGCGGGCATAGGACTTATTTCATCGCGCATCACGCTTGAAGGCCCGCTCATTAAAAACAAATCCTCCTTTCTCTTTTCCGCGCGCAGGACCTACCTCGATGCACTGATCTACCCTTTTTTGCCGAAGGACACAAGGGGCGGTTATTTCTTTTACGACATGAACGCCAAGGTGAACTATGATTTTGGCGACAAGAATAAATTGTATTTGAGCGGTTATTTCGGCAAGGATAAATTTTACGCGAAACTCTTGTCGGAGAACGATACCGAGAAGGACAATATCAATTGGGGAAATGCCACGGCCACCGCGCGCTGGAACCACCTTTACAACAGCAAAGTGTTCTCAAATGCCTCGCTCATCTTCACCAATTACAACTTCAGGGTGGGATACAGTGATGAGTACAATGGGGACCTTTATTCGTTGAGGTATACTTCCGGTATTAAGGACGGGACGGTCAAATACGATCTTTATTTTATCCCTAACACTTCTCATTACATAAGGGCCGGGGTGCTCAGCACCTTTCATCATTTCACGCCCAGCGCGATCGTGGGTAAAGGCCCTGACGCTGCCGATAATGAAAGCCGCATTACACATACCAATGCATTGGAAAATGCCATTTACATAGAGGACGATTACCTGGTGAATGAAAGGCTGAAGATCAACGGAGGATTTCGCCTGAGCCATTTTTTGGTGGAGGGAAAAAATTATTTAAAGCCCGAGCCGAGGATATCGGTGCGCTATAT
>DATDFI010000381.1:0-5926 GCA_036522695.1 Bacteroidia bacterium
ATGCGCGTGTAACGAAAATTTTCCTCCACCCTCTCGTACGTTGAAGAAGTAAGGTTCGCATAATATACACGGGGACCCGACCACTGCTGTTGGTTGTAAGGCACAAGCGAATCAAAATTTTTGCGGTAACGCTCGAGGCGCATGGTGGGCCGGCCCTGGTTGTCGGTGAAAACGGATTCGATCACCTCCTTGACCTGGAACTGGTACGTTTTTCTTCCCACCGTTTGATCGTCTTCTGCAATGGAATCAATTTGATAAACGACCCAATGACCGACATTGTTTGGTGCGTAGCCGTAACCGAGATCGGGAGCAGGAGCATCTTTTTTGCAGGAGGGAAAAAGGAGGTATAAGGCATAAGGTATAAGGTATAAGGTAAATGGCATAAGGTGGAAAGAGCCGCGCGGAGAGATCTTGCGGATCCTGCTCATGCCTTGACCTGGTTTACCCTTTACACTCATACTTTTTGCGTGAGCTTATCCTTAAAGGTTGGGAACAAGGATTTGGCATCCGGGTTCACGTCAATAAATCCTCCTCCCACAAGATCGTTGCCTTCGTAAAACACAGCGCTTTGCCCGGGAGCAATTGCAGATACGGCTTTATGGAATAAAACTTTCAGGCGGCCCTCTTCTGCATTTACGGTGGCCATCGTTCCCGGATCCTTATAACGTATGCGTGTAAGCGCCTCAAAATTTTGAGGGAGTTTTGCGTACTTGATGAGATTAAAGCTCCTCACCCACATTTCCTGCTTATCGAGCTGTTCTTTGGTGCCGAGCACCACGGTGTTCGTATCCGGGATGATCTCGATCACGAACATGGGTTCGCCCAACGCGATCTCCAATCCTTTGCGCTGACCGATCGTGTAAAAAGGATAGCCCCGGTGCTTCCCGACCACTGTTCCATCGCTGAGCACAAAATTCCCACCGTCCACTTTTTCTTCAAGGTCTTTTACTTTCCTTTTCAGAAACCCCCGGTAATCGTTATCGGGAACAAAGCATATTTCGTAGCTCTCGCTTTTGTTTGCCAGTTCCGTGTACCCCCGCTCTATCGCCAACTGTTTGATAGCGCTTTTTCGCATATGTCCCAATGGGAAAATGGTACGCTTCAAACTTTCCTGCGACAATCCCCACAGCACGTACGATTGATCTTTGTGCTCGTCCAGTCCTTTCGAGATAACGTAACGGCCGTTCTCCAAACGGACCTGCGCGTAATGGCCCGTGGCTATGAATTCACACTCGAGCTGGTCGGCACGTTTCAATAAAGCTTCCCACTTGATATGCGTATTACAAAGCACGCAGGGATTGGGTGTGCGACCGGCCAGGTATTCCTCTACAAAATTGTCGATGATATGATCACCGAACTCGCTGCGTATATCAAGGATGTAATGCGGGAAACCATGTTCCACAGCAAGTATGCGTGCATCGTTGATCGAATCCAGGCTGCAACATCCCGTTTCCTTTTTACTTCCACCCGATGAAGCGTAATCCCATGTTTTCATGGTAATACCGATCACCTCGTATCCCTGCTCATGCAGCAATAAAGCAGCTATGGAACTGTCTATTCCGCCACTCATTGCTACCAATACTTTTCCTTTGCTCATTTTCAAATAAAAAAATTACGAAGCACTAATTTACGAATAAGGAAGCGATATTCTGCCAATAAAAAACCGGCCCATAACAGGCCGGCCAAACAATAGAAACACTTTTAACTCTTCGAACAACAGGAACCCTTCAAACTCTTCAAACTCATTATTTCGTCTCCTGCAGCACTCCATCCTTGTATATTTCGGTCTTTTCAATGGTACCATCCAGCTTGAAATAAATGACCTTGCCATCAAGCTTATCGTTCTTATATGTTCCCTGGCGCTTCACCTTTTGCCCTACCAGCACCTCTTCCACATCGGGAGGAGCATTGGCATTCTCGGGATCGGGCGGAACATCTTGTTTTTGGAAACTGCCCACATTGTAATACTCTTTGAAAGGGCCGTTTTTTAATCCCGCCACGTAATTGATAGTGCTCATGGGAATATTGGTCTTGGGATACACATCTTCAAATTGCCCGTTGATGCGCTGGGTCTTCACCAGCTTCCCATCCTTGTACAATTCCTTGCAGCCATCCTTGCCCCCGCCAATACCGTAGGTCCACACCCCATCCTTAATACCCATTTTAAAAACACCGCTTGCGCTTATAGACCCATCCGGGAAATAATAATTAGTTTGTCCGTTCAATTGCCCGTTCACGTACATGCCTTCCATTTTTTTCACACCCACCCCGTACCATTCTTTCACCTCCCCGTTCTTCACATCGTTCTTCCAGTTCTCCACTTTTATCACGCTGCCGGTGTCATCATATACTTTAAACGTCCCGTTCTTTTTGCCCATCACATAATTCTCCTCGTTCAGCAGCTTGCCCGTTTCAGCATAATATTTCCAGGCGCTGTCCTTTTTTCGGTTCACGTATTTACCCTCCCCCATCATTTTGCCGGTCTCATAATAATGCCTGGCCCGCACAATAGTGTCCTTTCCCTTGTAGGAGAAAACGGAAATGGTTTTGACCTCGCCCGTATTGTAATAGTATTTGAATTCCCCCACCGGCTTATCGTCCTTGAACTGTCCCTCGTAAATGAGTTTGTTCTCGCTATCCTTTTTGATCCATTTGCCCTGTTTGCCTTTAGCATCACTCTGGTTGAGGGGCTGGGCCACCGCAAAAGCTGCGAGTGCGGTAAAAACTAAAAGTGCGGCCTGTTTTTTCATAACCCTATAATCCTTTAATAGTCCAAAAGCCACAAGCCGGTTGTTTTTTCCTCTTGTTTACGCTTTTTTTGTGAATAACGAAGATACGAATTTACGGTATCGGGTATTTTCCAAAAATTGTGCCGTGGTAGTTTACAGTTTGTGGTCGGGAGTTTAGGGTTTGATTGGGCAAGCCGGCAACTATAAACCTTAAACTATAAACTCCCTTCAATTGTTAATACCATCTCCTAAGCCTTGTAAACAAAGGGAAAGCACTGTTAAAAATTCGTGTATAAGTAGGGTTTTGGGGTGACTCCCGCGCTGGGCCAAAGGTTTATATTTGTGTTCCGTTAAAAAAAGCTAAAACAAGAGAGAAAATGAAGTTTATAGTATCCAGCTCAGGCCTTTTAAAGCAGCTCCAATCCTTAAGCGGTGTGCTCAATTCAAGTTCTGCCCTTCCCATACTCGAGAATTTTTTGTTCGAGATCAACCGCAACGATCTTACCATTTCGGCCTCCGACCTGGAAACGACCATGAGCACCAAGGTGATGGTGGAGTCAAAGGAATCCGGCAGCATTGCCATTCCCGCCAAGCTTTTGCTCGATACACTGAAAACTTTTTCGGAGCAGCCGCTCACGTTCACCGTGGATGAGAAAAAAGGCAGTGTAGAGATCTCTTCAGATTACGGCAAATACAAGCTCACCGGTCACAGTGGCGATGAGTTCCCCAAAGCGCCTTCTATCGAGAACCCTTCTACGTTCGAGATCAGCGGCAAGGCACTTGCTTCGGCATTGAACAAAACCATTTTTGCTACCGGCAACGATGATCTTCGCCCGGTAATGAGCGGTGTGTATTTCCAGCTTTCGCCCGATAACATCACATTTGTAGCTACCGATGCGCACAAACTTGTGCGCTACCGCAGGCTGGATACCAAAGCTAAATTCTCCGCTGCTTTCATCGTTCCCAAAAAACCTTTGAACCTTCTGAAGAATTTGCTTGCCAGTGTGGAGAGCCCGGTAAAATGTGAATACAACAATACCAACGCCAGCTTCGCTTTTGATAACGTAGTGCTGGTGTGTCGCCTTATCGATGGCAAGTACCCCAACTACGAAGCGGTGATCCCTAAAGAAAACCCCAATCATCTTACCATTTCCCGCAGCGCGTATTTGAGCTCCATCAGGCGTGTGAGCATTTTCTCCAATAAAACCACGCACCAGGTGCGTTTGAAAATTGCGGGCAGTGAATTGAACATTTCTGCCGAGGACCTCGATTTTTCCAATGAGGCCAACGAGCGCCTCACCTGCCAGTACGTGGGTGATGATCTCGAGATCGGTTTCAACTCCCGTTTCCTGCTCGAGATGCTCAACAACATCGAGAGCGATGATGTGGGCATGGAGATGAGTGCACCCAACCGCGCAGGCATTTTAAAGCCGGCCGTGAGTGATAATAAGGAAGAGGATATCCTTATGCTCGTTATGCCTGTGATGCTGAATAATTAAAAGTTAAAGGTTATTGGTTAAAAGGGCCGGGCGTTGATCCGGCTCTTTTTTTTAAACAAAGGCGCGCGTCATTGCGAGGGAGTTTTGTTTTTCACAAAACGACCGAAGCAATCTGCCGGTGCGCTGGCGGTTCACTTCTCCCTGAAATAATACTTCTTCAAATAATAACGCTGGTACTTATTGCCGTGCTGGGCTTGCATGCGAAGGAGATCATCAAACACTTCCAGGCCGCAATCACTGTCGCTAAAAAGGGATCTTGCCGACCTTCGGTCATTGAAGAATGTCGAATCACATCTTACTCCGGTATTGGTCCACTTGATCTTTAATCTTTCTTCTCCCTGCAAGACATTCAACTCTTTCGTTCCAAGTTCTTTGTCATCCAGTATATCTAACGGATTTTCAATAAAGATCCTGTAATCCTGGGACAGCATCAATTGATCCTTATCAAGGACCTTGCTATTGAGGCTAAGCGAAAAAGTGCACCCGCTCGCCCAGTCGTGAGAATATTCAAAATCAATAAACGATGCAGATGAAAATGCCAGGCCGCCCACTATTTTAAAATAATTCACCAACTCACAATGAAACCCTGTTCCCCAGCCTCCAATTTTATTTACACTGAAAATATTTGTGCCTTTATAAAAGACCAGGTCAGGGTAAATGTCTATACGCCCATCCCCTAAATCGCGTACGAATCTCATGACGCAAAACCATCCATTGGATCTTTTGTCCAGTAAGTAAATGGTCTCGCGCCTCGGGGAATCATCGATTATTAAGAATAATTCCTTTTCCTTATCCTCGTCCACATTCTCCATCTTTATTCTTCCAAATAAATAACCTGGTTTATGATCATTGCTCGTCCACTCGTTCTCCCAAACGTAGATCCCAAACTGCTTCAGCCAGGGCAACACCAAGGTCTTTAAGGAATCCTTATCACTCAGCATCCGCTCCACCATCGCATCATCCACCTTTATCACCCGGTTCGAAAAATCCTTCTCGCAATACTTATATTTTACGTTGCGGCATAAACCATCGTGCTTTTCTTTCGCAAAGTCATGAACAACTTTCTTTCCGCAGGAAAAAAACAACAGCAGAATGGCCGAAAGCGTTATTCTCATAGCACAAAATTCACTTAACATGCACTATTGCCACTCGTCATTCTATTATCCGCCCGTACAAAATGATTAAACGCCCTCTCCACCTTTTTCGTAATTTCCCATCCAAATCATTCTACCCATGAAAAAAATCCTTCACCTCCTGCGAATTACGAAAAACGCATTACGAATGGTTGCCAACAATTCCATTTCTGCGCTCAAATTCATTATACGCCAACCTTATACCTCTATACCTTTATACCTCCTTTTTTTCCTTCTCCCCACCCTCCTCCTCGCCCAACCCGCCTTCGTAAAAGATTCGCTCGATGCCTACGTGAACCGCGAGATAAAAAAATGGAACATCCCGGGCGTATCGGTGGCCATTGTTAAGGATGGAAAAATTGTGGTGTGCAAGGGTTATGGCGTTAAGGACATCACTAAAAAAGATGCGGTGGATGAGAACACGCTTTTTCAAATTGCATCCAACACCAAAGCTTTTACCGGCACTTCCATCGCGCTGCTCGCGTACCAAAAACGCCTTTCGCTGGATGATAAAGTGAGCAGGTGGATGCCTGACTTTAAACTTTACGATCCCCTCGCTTCAAAC
>DATDFI010000382.1:0-5875 GCA_036522695.1 Bacteroidia bacterium
ATTTATTTTTTTGCCTGCAATCGATCATACGTATGCCCTGCGAAAAAGTGTGGTACTTATTTTTAAGTACCTCCCAATCCTGGCACTCCCTATCGATCACCTGGAAGAACGGGACAGTACTGTCGCAGCGATCGAATGCAATGATGGAATTGTCGCTGCTTAGCTCGGGATTATTCACAAAATCATAATTCTTCATGAATCCCGTGTTGGTCTTTCCGTCATCGCGGAACATACCGGCATTGATCACCGCCAATAGCTCGTACTCCTTCGCCCAATCCTTTGCGGTCTTATTCGGCTCATTCTTTTCTTTCGAACTTACCAGCCTGAATTCGTAAAAAGCCGGATCGATCTTGAGCACCGTGATCTTTGAATCACCGATCGAAGATCTAAGTGGGGAAGGAAATTCGGCAAGAAATAATCCTTTGTCAAGTTGTTTCCAGGATCCGCTATTCACCGTGGCTGTTCCGCAGGAAAGCGAAACAAGAATACAGGCCGTAACAAAATAGCGCATCAACGTGTTTCTTTTTTATCGATGACCTCGATCCTATTCTTAGCCTGGTACTCGGTCTTATCTCCTTCAAAAGTGAACGAGGCATAATACATCACTACCTCTCCGTTACTCACCTTATTGAAATCCCAGGTGATCGGCCCTCCTTTATATGACGAATCGCTTTCAAAAAGTTTTTGTCCCCACCGGTCGTAAATGCTGATCCAGGCCTTTCCAAACTTACAATTTGAAAAGATCCCGAAATCATGCGGGTACCCGTATCGCCCCTGTGGGGGAATGGAATCGTGGCATGGTGCGAGCTTCTGGGCCTTAACGGAAAGTGAAATAAAAACCAACACCGGAAAAAACAGCGTTTTGTTCATATTACGTGAGTATTGCTACCAATATTTATATTGATATTTCAAATGTTCCTTCATTTTTTTTCTGTCAAAATCCCACCAGGTGATCTTCTCCTTCAATAAACCGTTCATATCATAAATGTAATCACTGAAACCGTCATAACCTTCCTCCCTTACCAGCTTTCCTTTTTCATCATAGATAAACTCATTTGAATAATACAGCGATCCGAATTTGCTCTTTGTCTCCGACCTCAACTTCCCATCAGGGTAATATTCATAAGACCTGTAAAACATTGTCTCCCCCTGGTTGGTATCCTTCATGGTCACATGCTCGTGGTCCACTCCAAAGTAAGACCACACACCGCGTTCGTCCTCCGCAAGGATCTTTCCGAACGGGTCGTATTTACGATACCAAACGGTGCCGCCCATACGTTCCATGCCATTGGCTAACTGCGAAACGAGATTTCCATACTTATCGTAGGTCAGGTAATAATGAGTGACCAGCGTATCGATCACGCTGTCCTTTGTCTCCACCCTGTAATCCCTGGATCTCCAATAGAAATAAAGCTCCTCGTTAATGTTTCCCCTGCTATCGTACCGAAATCCGAGCTTATTAAAAGACTGGAAAGTACGCCCATCCACCCAATGATCGATATTCCCCTGCATATCGTATTCGTACATATAGTTATTCTGAATGCTGGTAAAATCATGGTCTTCCATTTCGATCATGCGGCCCTTTGCATCGTACCGGAATGAGAAGTGAGTACTGTCATTCACTTTTATCCATTCCCCCTTTTTCCAGTCAAACCGATCCAACTTTCGTTTACCGGCATAATATTCATACGCTTCCGTTTTATTCCCCATTGTATCGTAAACATCGCGCGATATGATCGTGTCGGGATGTAACATGTCCACAGTAAGGCGTTCCTTCACTTTCTGCTTACGAAACTGTACGCGCTGATCGGCAAAGTGCTGTTCCTGGGCACGGGAACCGAAGGACAGGAGGAACACAAAAAGAGGACAAAACAGGTAAAAGTACTTTTTCATTGCTGGATGGTCCTATACAAGATACAATGTTCGCGTAATTTCCATAACGGACCTGGTAGTAGTGTCTCCGTTTGAAAACGTTCGGAATGTCAGCCTGGGGCTCACGAAGGTTGCTTCTGCCTGAAAGCACAGTTCCTGGGCCTCACTCTGACATTTTTGTAAAAAGGCAAACCGGGACACTACTACCTGATAAGCTTGCAATTCGCCACAATTATTCTATTTTTACTTCCCGACCCTCTCTGATGATCCACCGCGTAAAACTCCTTTTCTTTTATTGCCTGCTCTCCTTCACCGCTTTCGGAACGGGCAATGATTCGCTTGCGAAGGGTGATGCACGCGATGAAGTGGAAAAATTATTGCAGCATGCCGAGGACATTAAGGGGAGCGATCCGAAAGCTGCGCTTAACTCGGCTGAGGAAGCCCTGGACCTTGCCAAAAAAAATAACGACTCACTGGCCATTATCCATGCTTACATAGGTGCGGGCAAGGTTTGCAATTACCTGGGCAATCACCAAAAAGCGCTCGATTACCTTTTGAAAGCAGTGGAGATGAGCGAACGAAGCGCCTATAAAAAAGAGCTCGGCCTGGCCTATAATGAAACCGGGGGTGTGTTTTACAACGAAGGTGATTACGAGCGGGCAGGAAAATATTTTGCGAAAGCGCTGGAAGTGCGCCTTTATCTTGATGACAAGGAAGACATTGCCGGCTCACTCAACAACGTGGGGGAAACATACCGGTTGAAAGGCGACAAAAGGACCGCGCTCGAATATTACAACCGCGCACTTGCCATCAACACGGAGCTCGGAAAGAAACGCTGGCTGTCGATCAACTGCGCCAACATCGGCTACATCTATCTCGATGATAAGAATTTCCCGAAGGCGCTCGAATTCTTTACAAAGCAGTATGATAATGCTGTGGGAGGCGGAGATAAAAAGGACCTTGCCTCACCGCTCAATAACCTCGGCCGGTACTATCTCGAAACGGGGGACCCGAAAAAAGCATTGGATTATTTCGGGAGGGGAATGAGCTCGGCCGAAAATGTTTTTGCCACCAACGACATGATCGATGCGCTGAAAGGGCTAAGCGATGCATATGCTTTGTCGGGTGACCACAGATCAGCCTACGAATTTTTGTGCAGGTACATCCTCAAAAAAGAAGAACTCCAGAACAATGAAAAGGAAAAACAATTGCTCGAACTCGAGTTGCCTTTCGAAAAAACATTACAGGAAAAACGGATATTGGATATGGAAAGTGAAGGCCGGAGCAATTCGATCACACTCGCTTCGCGATTACATCTGATCTACGCGCTTATTGCCGGCCTGGCTTTGCTGGGTGCCGCCACCGCCTACCTCATTTACCTTCAGCGGAAAAAAAATTAAGCAACATTTATATAAAAAACAAGAGATCCTGCTGAAGGATCCCTTGCGTTCACCCATCCTACCCGGTAATTGCTATACCACCAGGCCCTGGGTTTATCCTTGGATCTAACTTTTTATGATGGTGAATTGCACGCGCCTGTTCTGCGCACGCCCGTCATCGGTATCATTGGTGGCAACGGGCTTTGTTTTCCCGTACCCATTCGATTTTAGCCGCGAAGCGGAAATGCCTTTACTCACGAGATAGTCGTATACGGCTTTTGCACGGTTTTGCGAAAGCGTCATGTTACTTGCATCAGAGCCCACGTTATCGGTATGGCCTTCGATCTCGATCTCCATGGTGGGGTTATCCAGCAACACTTTTACGAGGCGATCCAACTCCAGGTAGGAATCTTTGAGCAGGTCCGATTTACCCGTTTCGAAAAATATATTGTTGAGCCGCACCGTTTGTCCCACTTCGATGGGAACGAGGTAAAGATCCTTGGTCACTTCTTCGTATGATTTGAGGTCGGAAAGATCGAGGTTCTCGTTCACCGAAATAAAGCCCGGTGCCGAAGCAAGGAAAGCATATTTTTTTCCGTAAGGCAAAATGATCTTATAACTTCCATCACTGGGGCTCGAAGTGGCGATGCCGCCTTCTTTCCCCTCGGGCAGGAATTGATAGGTGATGTTTGCCGTGATGGGCTGGTGCGTTTTGGCGTTGAGCACGTGGCCGCCCACCAATGCGACAGGATCGGGTTTCACTTCCTGCGGAAGCGCCACACGGAAAATATCCTCATTCCCGAGTGAATTATCCGATGAAACAAAATATGCGAAATCGCCCGAAGAAGAAATGGTGTAGTACGCATCCCATTTCTCCGTATTCAATTGCGGGCCAAGGTTCACCGGCTCACTCCAGTTCTTCCAGGTGTCATCCAAACGTTTGGTCATGAAAATATCATTGCTGCCGAAAGTCGGAAAACCCTTTGTAGAATAATAAAGCGTTTTATCGTCAGCCGCCAGGTAAGGCGAGGTTTCGGCACAAGCGGTGTTCACCGTGGGCCCCACGTTCACGGGCTCGCTCCATGAGCCGTCATCCTTCAGAAAACTTACGTACACGTCCTTGTCTCCATAAGTATCGTCACGCTCCACGGTCATCAATATCACCTTGCCGCTGTTCGACATGCAATATTCATTATAGTCGTTGCGGTTATAATAATTTTTGATGTCGACTTTCACAGGGTCGTTCCAGATGCCGCGCGCATTTTTATTGGAGAAGGAAATTCCCCGGGACCCGTCTTTCAGGTAGGTCCCGCCCAGCAATACTTTATTTCCATCGGGTGTAACGGAGGCCACGAAATTAGCTTTGTCATTATTCAGGGGAGCGCCAAGATGGATGGCTTTCGACCAGGTGCCGTCACTGAGCTTTGTGCAATACCAGATGTCCTGGCTGCCTTTATTGTCAGGGTGTTCATCGCGTACGAAATAGAGTGTATTCCCATCGGGTGAGATCACCGGGAGAAGTTCGGTGTAGGAAGAATTCACGTTAGGCCCGAGGTTCTCTTTTTTAGAAACAAAATTAACATTGGTGGCCACCACCGGGGCGGGAACAAATTCATCCTTCGAACCGGAAATGCCTATGGCATCGATGGAGGTGAATTTATCGAGCGAGGACAAGCTTAATTCAATGCGCACACCGGTCACCTCGTAAGGGGTCATGGCATCCAGCTTGACGGAAAGGATGCGGCCTTTCTCGAGAACGTCTTTGACCGAAACACCTTTATACACTTTATATTTTTTCCCGGCTGCATCGATGAGCATTACCTTCTTTATCATACCCGCGTTATAATTTTCGGAGATGATCACCTGCTGGATCTTCATGGGTTTATCGAATCCCACCTCGATGAATTCATTGCTGCTTTTTTTGCTCGGGGCCCAGGCGCAGGGATTATCGCCTCCCTGCGGCATGCAATTGGGTTTTCCCAGCACCTGCTGCGCGCTGTATTGCGTAGCGGAATATTGGGTGGAATAAGCCACAACTTTTGAAGCCCATTCAATATCCTGGGCAAAAGCGAATGATGATGCGATGCAGAGGATCGCGGTGATGCATTTTTTCATACTGTTGGTTTATGGATGAACAAAAATATTAAAAGCAAGGTTTCACAGGACATGAAAAAAGGCGGACATGTTACTGTCCGCCTAACCACATTAATCAATCGCCACTCCCAACCACGAGCTTTACCCGGCATTGCCGGACGTATGTGCAGGCACAGGTGTAACCGCTGCGCCAAGATCAGTTCTAAAAGGGATTTCCCTTTCATGCAGGAGTTACGGTCCGCTTACGCGGGGTGAATAATTAATGTGGTTAAATATTCGGAGTCAAAGAAAGCGGAAGCAGGCGATGAAAAGAAACCTGAAATATGGATTTCTTACTATTTTAGTTGCATGAGTCAATTGCACCAACTGATCCATGCCTGTGACGAGGGTGAGCGCGCGCGGCTGAATGCACTTAAACTACGGGGAAAGGAAAAAGAGATGTTCGAACTGGTGTGTGCCTGTGCGGAAGATGCTCCTCCTGTGAATGCAGAGATCACCCGCAAGCTCGGGATAAGCGACACCCACCTGTA
>DATDFI010000383.1:0-4033 GCA_036522695.1 Bacteroidia bacterium
AATTATTACGGGGCGGGCGCCTGCGGTTTGACCTACAAGGATAATTTGTACACCGTATTTTTTAAAACCGGGGGAGCGGGTGATTCGGCCCGCATTTCGAAGGTGGAGCCGTTCATTCCCGGTATGAGCATCATCAATAAAGTGCGGGCGGGAGGCAGCAGTGATAATTGTTACATCTACGGTGCGCCTTACGGAAACGTGCGTACGGCAACGGGCATGGTGCCCCCGAATAAGACCGATTTTGATGTGAATGGCTCCGTTCCCGACCCGGCTTCCTTCTGCGCCTGGTCGCTCGACACCGCTTTAAAAAGTTATGGGATAAAGATCACGCAAAAGCCCACCAGTGTTCGCGAATTGAAATTGGCAAAGCAATATTCATCCGCTTCCCGCAAAACATTATTCTCCGAATTCTCCCCATCGCTTTCGCAGATCGTATACTGGACCAACAAACGCAGCATCAATTTATATGCAGAGTGTTTGCTGAAAGCGATCTCCGTAAAACAAAAAAATTACGGGGGAGAGGAAACGGGCACCAATGCACTAACCGAATTCTGGCAAAGTAAAGGAATGGATGTGGCGGGCATGCACTTGAATGACGGCTGCGGTTTGTCGAGGTGGAACAGCGTTACTCCAAAACAATTCGCCACCCTGATGAAGCTGATGACGAAGGAGAGCTCTTTTAAATCTTTTTATGCTTCGCTGCCCGAGCAGGTGAGCGGTGTGGTGGCCAAGAGCGGGTATATTGGCCGGGTGAGGAGCTATGCGGGTTATGCAAAGAAGAAGAACGGGGACCTCCTTGCATTTTCGCTGATCGCGAATAATTACGATTGTTCCCCGGGTGAAATGCGCGTGAAGTTCGAAAAGCTTATGGAAGTGATCGCCACAGTTGAATAGTTTAGTTTTTATCGGCAGTAAGATCCGCGCATTCACGAATTCAATTGAATTTATAAGAGGGATGAGTAAATGCGCGTGAAGTTCGAAAAGCTCATGGAAGTGATCGCTGTGCCGGAGTGATCAGCTTGCCCGCAATTTGTTTTCCTTCCTTTGATCGATGATCACTTTTGTTTGCAATCCTATGAGCAAAAGTGCGGGGATGGACAATAAGGGCCATTCGAATAATACAAGAAAAAGCGTGAATTGAAGAGCGAGGTCTGCGATGGTGAGCGCGTTCACTGACTTTTTTCCTCCCGTTTTGAAATAATAATGACTTACCATCGAAAGCAGCACCAATGAGATCCCGAAGATGGCTGAAATGAGTTGCAGGGAAACTGCGATGCCGGGAGTGCCCAGGAAAAATAAAAGTACTTGCAACAGGGCCATGGCGGTGCGCACTCCTGTCCACAGGATCTTGGTCATGAATTGAGGGGTGAGTCCGAGTGGCATGTGTGCAAAGATAATTGAAGAAGGAATGGTGCGTCAGAGTTGGTGTAACAGGAGTTTTACTTTCTTTTCGATCTCATTCCTTACTGCCCGGAATTCATTTTCATCCATGTTGCGCGGGTCGGGAAGGTCCCAGTCCTCGCGGAATTTTGTTTTTACAAATGGGCATTCATCTCCGCAGCCCATGGTGATCACGGCATCGTAAACAATATCCGGGATATCCAGGAGTGATTTTGATTGGTGCAGTGAAAGATCGTATTGCAGCTCCTTCATCGCCTCGATTGCTTTGGGATTCACCCTGCCCGAGGGTTTGGAGCCGGCACTGAAGGCATTCGCTTTTTCCTTCCCGTGTATGATGGCGAATGCCTGGGCCATCTGGCTCCGGTTGGAATTCTCTATACAAACAAAAAGAATGTTCTTTTTCATGAGAGATGGAACAAATTTACGGTAATTGCGTAAGATTTGCGGGATCGCGGTTGAGGGAGCATAATCAATTCAGTAACTTCGTTAAAACTTATTTTTATGAGGACACTTCGAACGATCTTAACCTGTGCATTTTTTTTGATCGTGGCCGATCATGCCATCGCCCAGCGCAAAGGCCAGCGCATCAACCGTTTCTCACTGGGCGCCACTTACGGGCAGATCGTTTCATCCGACTATAAGCCCGGTTACTTTGCCGGGTTCACAAATTCACGGCCGCTCCTGTTGAACCGCCTGCAGAGAAGAAACGGGAACCCTTTGTTATACATCAATTGGGGACTCAGCCTTTTCAGCACGGGTGGCAAAAATGTTACACGCATACAGAATGATACGGTTTTCATTCCGGGGAATGCAGCCTCGCTGATGTATGCTGCATTCCCGCTTTCCATCGACCTGAATATTTACAACAGCCGTTCGAGCGGCCAGGTGAAGAGTTCAAATAACAGTTTCATCAGTTTGGTGGGAGGCGCTCAATTTGCGTATGCGCTTCAGTCGAAAATGAGCGGGGCGGGGGATTACAAGTCACAAACCTCCCCTTACGATATACAATGGTTTGCCGGGATCCGTCTTTTAGGGACGGTCAACGGAATCAGCCTCGACTTCGATTACTATAAAGGTACCGGTCCCGTTTACACTTATGATAAAGCTTCGCGCAACCAATTCTTTGTTTTAAAACTAACGCTTAATCGTATGGAGTCGGGATGCTCAACGTCCAATCGCAAGCGCGGGCATTTGTTTGCAGTGTAAGAATGCTAGCGCTTATTTTTCCGAATTATCGGTAAAAGCAATTTTTCGAGCCTTCCAAAAACCTCCGGTCTTGTGTGAAAGTTGCTGAATGGGCCTTGTTGAATTACTTCAATGAGTCCGGCTTTCAGCAATTCTTTAATATGTTGTGAAATGGTAGCCTGGGCGAGCGGGGTGATGGTCACTAATTCCCAAAGGGAAACAAACTTTCTTTTCGAGATCGTTTCCAGTAGGTAAATGCGTGCGGGGTGGGCCAGCGCTTTGGCAAGCATTGCGATCTCATTTTCTCTTTCGCTGAATTTATGTTTTTTATTTCCGGCCATAGTGTGCGTTATTAAATCGTATATCGCAAATATGCGATTTGGCATTTAGCGAAATAATAAAAACGTGTCTCGTTCAAATCCAATCGTAAGCGCAGGGATTGTTTTTGCGGTGTAAGAAAACCCTTAGATCATTTCCCTCGTCCCTGGAACACGATCAGCACCGTGTAGATCATGATCTTGAAGTCAACGGCCAAGCTCATGTTCTCGATATAAATGATATCATACTTGAGGCGCTCGATCATCTGGTCCACATTCTCCGCGTAACCGTATTTCACCTGTCCCCACGAAGTAATACCCGGCCGCACCTTGTGCAGATGTTTGTAGTGCGGTGCGCTGCTGATGATCTTATCAATGAAGAATTGCCGTTCCGGGCGCGGGCCCACTATGCTCATTTCACCGATCAGCACATTGTAAAATTGTGGGAGCTCATCGAGGCGTGATTTGCGCAAAAATTTTCCAAGCGGGGTGATGCGCGGGTCATTCTTGCTCGAAAGGGCAGGCCCATTCTTCTCCGCATCCACATACATGCTCCGGAATTTATGAATGTAAAATGGATCACCGTGCAGGCCGATGCGTTCGTGGCTGTAGATCACCGGGCCTTTGGAAGTGAGTTTCACCAACAATGCAAGAATGAGATATACAGGTGAAAGTACCGTGAGCGCAAATATGGCAACGCAAATATCAATGATGCGTTTGAGGTTGCGCTGCCACGGAGGCATGATATCATATGTGATCTGGATGAGCGGTGCACCAAAAATGGAGCTCATCTTCACCTGTCCCGAAAGGATATCGTACATATCGGGGATCACTTTAATGAGAATGTTAGGCTCCTCCAACTCGTTGATGATACGGCCGATGTTCTCATGCTCGTCCGATTCAATGGCGATGATCACTTCTTCCACTTTATATTTTTTAATGAGGTCGCGGATATTCACGAACTCACCTATGTGCGGAAGTTTTTCTTTAAGCTTCGTTGAGAAGCCGTTTTTCTCGTCAATGTGCACAAAGCCTACAAATTTATTGCCTGTGGAGCGGGGCATCTCTTCCAGTTCATGGTAAAGTTTCCAGGCGTTCTCGTTACTGCCCACCAACAGCGTATTGAAACC
>DATDFI010000384.1:0-2474 GCA_036522695.1 Bacteroidia bacterium
ATAACGAAGAAAGATTTTTGCTCGGCACGCAACACTCTCCCAAATGTTTTTACATCACGCGCGACAGTAAATTTTATTACTGTGCGAACGATCATGTGAACTGGCAAAAGTGGGACTTGTCTACCGGGAAACTTATTGATACAAGACAGGGCCGCCAGGATAATACCGAAATGATTGGCGATGAACACCTGGTTACCGTGAATGATGAACACACCATCATGGCCGTGCAGGACTATGAGAATTATTCTTTTTATGACCTGTGGAACGGGAAACTTTTGCAGAAGGTACAGTTCACGGAAAAGGAAAAGGAAGCGCGTATCACCTTTACGGCCGCTGCATTTTCTCCGCAGGGAAATGTATGGGTCACTTCTTCCGTGAATCTTCACGATGATGAAAGCGATCATCGTCCTCATGTGCGGTTCATCGATACGAAATCCGGGCGAACGATCATGGAAACCGCGGGCTTCTCAGGATCGGTGAGCGGGATCTTCCTTGCTCCTGACGACAAGAGTATAGCCATCACGGGAGAACAACAGCCCGTTCGTGTATGGGCAATGGATAAAACGGGCGGACGCATGGTGTCGTTGAGCAATGGCACTATTAACACGGATAATTTGTACTGGAGCCCTGACAGCAGGGTGGTTGTTTCAGGTGGATTGCAGGGCAATTTCATGACGGATCTGAATACGGGTGATCACCAGGGCGCGAGCACACATTTCATTTATTCGATGAGCGGGAATGGGATGGGGGATAATTTTTGCATCTCACCCGATTTTAAGCTGGTGTGTGGTGAACAGCAAGTGATGAACTACGAGGATGGCAACAGTGTGTGCGTGGCCAACTCGCGCGAAGATTACTATCATAAGGGTTCCGATCCCAACGCTTCTTCTGAGGGCAGTTTGTTTGAACGAAAAACTTTTTTGCAGGATAATCGTACGGTCGTCCTGGTAAATGGGGACGGAAAGCAGGTGAACGTTAATATTCTCGATATCATCGATTGTAAAAAGGAAGGGATCATTTCCTTCGATTGCGGGTCTGTCATCAGCCATGAGGAAGAATTGAAATACGCGGTGGGTGGTGGAGGAAAATACATCGCACTCGGAGTGAATAGCGTTCGCGTTTATAATATTTCAACCCAGGATATGGTGATGGAGATCCCTCACCGGGGACCTGATAAGGAAGATCCTTTTGTGAGCGCGGTGGCCATCAACCCGCAGGAAAATTTATTGGCGGTTTCTTATCTCGACACAACAGTTATCATTTACGAGATCCCCAGCGGGAAAAAGCTGCAGACCATTCGCGGGCACGATCTCCCGGTCACTTCTCTGGTTTTTCGCAGCAAGAATAACATGCTCATAACCGCTTCACCGGATTCAAAAATAATTTTCTGGGACCCGTCAACGGGGGAGCAATTGGGCACGCTTGCCGCAGTTGATTCAACGGATTTCATCATCACCACTCCCGATAATTATTATTTCGCTACCCGGGGCGCGTTGAAAAAAGTGGCATTCAGGAAAGGAAAGAGAACTTTCCCGTTCGAGCAGTTCGATCTGAAATTCAATCGCCCGGATATCGTCTTCAAAAAGCTCGACCTCGCCTCCAACGCACAGATCAAAATGTATTACCTCGCATATCAAAAGCGCTTGCAAAAAGCGGGGTTTACAGAAGAAATGCTCAGCAATGATATTTACCTGCCCGAAGCGGAAGTGATGAACAAATACAGTCTTCCTATCTTAAAATACGATGACACACTTTCCTTTACCGTCAATGCGAAGGATGAAAAATATTCATTGAACCGCATCAACGTTTATGTGAATGATGTTTCGATCTACGGAGCTAAAGGATTTTCGCTGGCGGATAGGCCCAAAGAAAAGTCGCAGCGGATAAATTTAAAACTGTCACCGGGAATTAACCGCATCCAGGTCTCTGTTACCAACGATAAGGGAATGGAAAGTATGCGCGATGAGTTCGAGGTGTCCTGCCAGTTGCCCGATCGCAAGCCCGACCTTTATTTGCTGGTGGTGGGTGTTTCACAATTTAAGGATGCGCAGCATAATTTGAAGTATGCCGCCAAAGATGCACAGGACCTTGTTTCCGCTTTCGCGAACGATCAGCAATTCGGGCACGTGATCGTGAAGCAGGTTTTGAATACTGACGCAACGAAAGAGAATATTTTGAAAGAGGGAAATATGTTCGCCAATGCAAAAGTGGATGATGTGGTGATGCTCTATGTTTCCAGTCATGGTTTGCTTGACGAGAAGCTCGATTATTATATTGCCACCACCGATGTTGCTTTCAGTAATCCGTCTGAAAGAGGATTACCTTACCAGGAACTGGAGAATATGATGGAGAAGTCGCCTTCGCGCAACCGCCTCGTGCTCATCGATGCCTGTCACAGTGGCGAAGTGGATAAGGAGGAAACGGAGATCGTGCAAAACAAAAACGTGTCGGATAATAAAAATGTGCAGGTGGTT
>DATDFI010000385.1:0-14455 GCA_036522695.1 Bacteroidia bacterium
TGGCATCGTTATGCTGGCGCGCCAGCATAACGATGCCAACATCATTGCATTGCCGGCACGTTTTATCAGTGAAGACGAAGCTAAAAAATGCCTGGATGCATTCTTTTCAGAGAAATTCGAGGGCGGAAGGCATGCGGGTCGGGTAGAAAAGATCGCAGCCGAATGCTGAAAATTTCAGAACTGTTCACCTCCCGCCATATATTAAAGTGCGTTGCGCCTGCACTCTTGTTCTTTTCCGTTGCATCTGCCCAGCAAAAGGATACTTCTGCCATTCATTATTCCGCATTCATTACCGCTGATGATCTTAAAAAGCACCTGAGCATTATCGCTTCCGATGATTTTGAAGGACGCGAGACCGGCAAACCCGGCCAGCAAAAGGCAGCCGACTATATTGCAGCACAATTCAAATCATTCGGCATTCCTACATTAAAGGACGGATTGTATTTCCAGAAATTTGAGGTATACCCCGTTAACTCTTCCAAAACGGTGATCACCATCAACGATAAAGAATACCATTCCCTGAAAGATTTTTACAGCTACCGCGGCACTTCCGAGCTCATTACCGAGTCGGACAAGATCCTTTTCCTCGGCTACGGCATCGATGAAAAAAATTACAGCGACTATAAGGATGTAGATGTAAAAGATAAGGTGCTGATGATATTGGGAGGCGAGCCTTTTCGCGACAGCATTAATCTTACCACTGGAAAACCGGGCACTACCGATCTCAGCGATGAGCCTAAATTAAAATCAAAGCTGGCGCGCATGAAAGGTGCGAAGGCGCTGTTGGTAGTGGTGGACGATTTTGAAGCGGACCTCAATAAAGTAACTTTCCTGGCGGAGCACAGCCCGCTTTCCCTCGACAAGCCGGAGAATATTCCCATGCCCGTTTTCTATCTCTCTAAAAAAATGGCCGAGGATATTTTGTCGGCCATGAAAATACACAAGAGCATAAAGGACATTAAAAATAAAATTTCCAAAACAGGGAGCACATTTAATTTGATTGCGGATGTTAAAGTGAAAATGGATTATCGTTTCGCAGAATCCATCCTGCACTCGGCCAATGTACTGGGTTACGTGGAAGGAAGCGACCTGAAGGACCAGCTGCTCGTGGTTTCAGCACACTATGATCACCTGGGCGTTGTAGATGGAAAGGTCTTTAACGGTGCGGATGATGACGGATCGGGAACGGTGTCGGTGATCGAGTTGGCACAAACATTCATGAAAGCTAAGAAGGAAGGCCACGGCCCGAGAAGGAGCATTTTATTCATGACCGTGGCCGGTGAAGAAAAAGGATTGCTGGGATCGTCTTATTATACCGATCACCCTGTGTTCCCGCTCACCTCTACCGTATGCGATCTTAATATAGACATGGTAGGGCGCGTGGATAAAAAGCATGCCGACTCTACTAATTATATATACGTGATCGGCTCGGCCATGCTGAGTTCCGAACTGCACCGGGTGAGCGAGGGTTGCGATCGAATGTATTGCGGCCTGCGCCTCGATTATACATACGATGACCCGAACGACAAGAACCGGTTTTATTATCGCTCCGATCATTATAATTTTGCGAAGAACAATATTCCCGTGATCTTTTATTTCAACGGCACACATGCCGATTATCACAAGGAAACCGATGAAGTGCAGAAGATAGATTTTGCACTGATGGAGAAACGCGTTAAGCTGGTGTTTTATACGGCATGGACCATCGCCAACATGGACGAGCGCCTGGTGGTGGATGTGCAGCAAAAAAAATAAATTATGTCGCAGGCAGAAGATTTTTTGACCGCATCGGAGAAAAAGGTGTTCGATCCCGAGCACAGGCGCAAGCTGCTTTTCAATATTTCGCAGTACGATAAAAAAGTGGTGGAAGGCAAGCAGGGCTACAGTAACCTGGAGCTGGCGCGCCTGCGCGCATCGGCATTAAAAACAAAAGTGATCGAGAACCTCGATAAATACCTGATCGAATGGGAATCAAATTTTCTCAAGCGTGGCGGTAAGGTGATATGGGCGCAGGATGCCGAAGAGGCCATGAAGGAAGTGGTGGAGCTCCTGAAAAAAACAGGATGTAAAACGGTTGTGAAGTCAAAATCCATGACCACCGAAGAGGTCCACTTCAATGATCATGCAGAAAAGGCGGGAGTGGAATCGCTGGAGACCGACCTGGGAGAATATATTGTTCAGCTTCGCAAAGAACATCCATATCATATTGTAACCCCGGCCATGCACCTTTCAAAGGAGGATGTGGCCGCAACCTTCCACGAGAAACAGGGTACCCCTGCCGATTGGGCCCCTCCCGAAATTGTTGCGCACGTGCGAAAATTACTGCGCGAAAAATATTTAGCTGCCGAAGTTGGAGTAACGGGCGGAAATTTTTTGATCGCGGACGTGGGTGGCGTTGCAGTAACGGAGAACGAAGGCAATGCGTTGATGTCGGTTGCGTTTCCGCGTGTGCACATTGCCATTGTGGGAATCGAAAAAATCATTCCCTCTATAAACGATCTCGATCTTTTCTGGGGAATGCTGGCCGTTCACGGAACCGGTCAGCAGGTCACCGTTTACAATAATTTAATGCTGGGCCCCAAACAGCCGGGCGAAAAGGACGGGCCGGAAGAAATGTATGTGGTGCTGCTCGACAATGGCCGCAGCGACCTGCTGGCCCAGGTGGAGCAGCGCAGGGGATTGAATTGCATCCGTTGCGGGGCCTGTTTGAACGGCTGCCCCATATACCAGGGCGTGGGCGGACATGCTTATGGAACAACCTACAGCGGACCCATCGGCTCGGTGATCACGCCTAATATGAAGGGAATGGCCGAGTTCAAACACCTGAGCTTTGCTTCTTCGTTGTGTGGAAAGTGTACCGAGGTTTGCCCCGTGAAAATTGACATACACAATTTGCTATTGTATAACAGGCGTGATGCGGTGGAACAGAAAACCACGAACAAATCGGAGAACTGGACCTGGTATTTCTGGAAGACCGCCATGCTTAAGCGCGGCACCATGGAAAAAGGAGGGGCAAAACTCAAAAACTTCATGCTGCGACAATTCTTCCGCAAGGCCTGGGGCGAGCGCAGGGAGATGCCAACCGTTGCCCCGAAGTCATTTAACCAGATGTGGCGGGAGCGGAAGGGCATAAAATGATCCTCGCTTGAAGAGAATTTTTCCCATTGTTATTTTATGGCTTGCGTCCACTCTGCTGTGCGCGCAAAAGCAAAAAACATACACCTCGCTCGAGGAGGCGCTGAAAAACCCTGCACAGGTTTATCATTTAAGGCTGGCACACAAAAAGCTCACCTCGCTTCCGGCTTCCATCGCCAAGCTGGTTAACCTCGAGGAGCTTGACCTGAACAATAATAAACTCACTACGCTCCCGCCCGAGGTGTGCGCGCTCACGCATTTAAAAGAGCTGAATGTTTTCCGCAACAAACTCACATCACTGCCTTCGGATATCGGTAACCTGAAAGAATTGCAAAAGCTTATCGTGAGCAGCAACGATCTCACCCAATTACCGGTGAGCATTGGTGACCTCGACAGCTTAAAGCAATTATCGGCACGCGACAATAAATTAGTGTCGCTGCCGGATGAGATCTGTAAATTGAAAAAGCTCCAGCAGCTTTTTTTATCGTACAACCAGCTGGAAAAACTACCGGAAGACATTGGGCATCTTTATTTTCTCGAACAACTTTACCTCGAGCACAACCTGCTCAAAAAGCTTCCCCAATCGGCCGTGAGCCTGGTGAACGTTCGCTACTTTTACCTTGGAAAAAACCTGTTCAGTGATTTTCCCCTAGCGATCTGTTCCATGATCAAGCTACAGGAGCTGGATATTTCGTATTGCGGATATATAGGCTTGCTGCCGGATTGTTTGCGCAACATCGAACTGCTCGACCTGCTGATCCTCGACAGCAGCATGTCGCTGCCATTCCCGCAAGCCATTTTCCATAATCCCGCATTGCGCGTGATCGTGAATTGAACGGCCTATTGGACCACCAGCTTTCCTGAAACACGTGTTCCGTTTTCCATCTGTGCCGAGTAAAAATAGATTCCGCTTTTACAGCTCTCCATACCGATGTTCGCGCTGGTGTTGTTCACATTCATGCCGAGCACTATTTCACCAAGCAGGTTGCGCACTTCCAGGTAGCGGATGTTCTCAGCGCTGTGAAGCACGAAATTGCCACCTGAAGGATTAGGCGCTACCGAAATGAAACTTTGGGTCGCTGTGTTTTCGTGTACATCCGCTCCACTGCTGCACACGAGGGTGGAAGTGGTCCCGCCTCCGATGTTGAAAACGATGGAGCTCTGAATTCCCCCCGTATCGGAAAGAGTCAGAGGGGCGGTGGTGATGCTGGGCGCGGGCGCAGAAACGAGTGTCACCAGGCTGTCGCCACACCAGCCTTGCCCGCCAGGTTCTGTTTTCAATACAAACATATCGTAATTGCCTGCCCCATAACTCCGGGTAAATCCTGCTGCGCCATACCCTCCATCGGAAGTTTGAAAAGCAGCGTTCAGCGATTCATCGGCAACGCCCCCGTAAATGCGCGACCATAGCGGCACTCCGCTGGTATCTGTTTTTATCATTAACGCGTCAAACGATCCACTGTAACTGTTGGCGTCACCGCTTAAAATATACCCGCCATCATTGGTAAGGCCAATGCTGAGCGACTCGTCAAAATCAAAAGACCCATAAGTTTTTGACCAAAGAAGGGTTCCCAGCGAATCGGTTTTTAGTAAATAAGCATCGCTAAGGCCCGCACCAAAACTTTCGGTGGTGGCCGCTATAATAAATCCTCCGTCAATGGTTTGTTTCACCTTGTATCCGAATTCCACATTGCTTCCTCCATATGTTTTTGACCAAAGCAAAGTTCCGCCTGCGCTTACCCTCAAAACGTAAACATCATAACTCCCGGCCCCAAAACTGAAGGTAACACCGGCAAGAATAAACCCTCCATCAGAAGTTTGTGAAATGCCATATGCCAGGTCCAGATTAGCCCCTCCGTAAACACCGTTCCATAACATGTTCCCGCTCGAGTCGGTACGTATAAGGTATGCATCTCCGCCACCGGCTCCATAAGTTCCTGTAGAGCCAGCCAACGCAAATCCCCCATCGCTGCAGCGCACCATACCGTAAACCCCCTCGTTGATGGCACCACCATAGGCTTTCGCCCACAGTACGTTGCCGCTCGCGTCTGTTTTCACCAGGCAGGCATCTGTGCCGCCCGCTCCAAAACTTTGGGTATAACCAGCCCATACATAACTCCCTCCTCCCAGTTGCATAACATCATACGCCTGGTCGGCATTTGAGCCAAAGTAGGTCTTCGACCACTGGAGCGCACCGTTTGCATTTGTTTTTACCAGGTAAGCATCACGATTATTGGCAGGATCCGTTTTATAGCCGCAAAGGATATATCCACCGTCAGAGGTAGCGATTACCGAAGCCGCCTGGTCCGAGGAGGTGTCGCCAAAGGCGGCCTGGAATGTTTGCGCCTGCGTGCGGGCGAAAAGAAAAAGAAAGAAAATTGCGAAAACGCGTCCGGTATTTTTCATGTGCGTGGCTTGTTTGGAACCCAAGATGGCACAAGGTCGAATCCCGGCAAAATTTATTCGATACAATGAAGGAATTGTTCTTCGCCCGGCTGTAAAAATTTAGAACGATATTTGCCGGCAATAATTTATGTATCCCGCACTAACATCCATGCTTATCGGGGCGCTCATCGGTGCAGTGAACGGCACCAGCATTTTTTTTGTACGCGAAGAACCTTACAAGCTCGCCATCTTCACAGCAACTATTTTCCGTAATTCATTTGTGGGATTGCTCACCTGGTTCACCCTGCACGCCACCACACCCTGGTGGATGGCGCTGGCGAGCGGCACCGTTTACGGAACTTTGCTTGGCGGTGCGGTGATGCTTGCGCAGGGGAAATTTCGCAACAGGCAGCACCTCGTTATTCTTCCTTTCTCCGCCCTTACGGGTGCCGCCATAGGCCTTGTGCTTTGGAAAACTTTTTACTGATGTATTGGCGGGAACAATTGCCGCTTTACGAGCAGAAATGGAGCGCTAAGCGAAATAACCCCGGGAAAGGAATTTGCCGGTGTAATTTTGATTCAGCAATCACCAACAGGTGAACAAAGCGAAAGGCACAAAGGTTCTGTGCGCTGACGCGGATCAGAGGGTGTGAGTTGAAGGGCAAGCTAAGCCGCAGAACCATGGATTCCCGGGCAGATTTCTGCCCGGGAATCTTTATTTTTTGGGATATGCCATCCTAAACATGCAACGCTGGCCGCCCTTTTCTTGTCTTGAGGATAAATCGTACGTTTACACACTCAAAAACACCACATGAAAAGATCGATATCCATTTTTATGGCCCTCTTGTTTACACTGCCCATGTTTGCAGGAAATGGCAATCATCACGGAAAGAAAGGAGGCGACCAATGGTTGTGCGGGGGGATTCGCGCGGGGGCGGTGAACACCTGGTTGATGAACAAGAACATGATGAATGACAAGGGCCTTAAATACCAGCCTTCATTTGGAGGCACGGGCGGACTCATGCTCGGGTTCCATTTTTCTGAATGGGGCGCAATTGAAGTGGAAGGTCTTTATGCATTGTACAACCAAAAATTCAAGAGCGCAAGCTCGGTGGACAGCCTGGCATGGACCAGCAAAACAAGTCTTACCTATCTCGAATTTCCCATTCTCCTTCACTTCGACACCCAGAACTTCAAATACATTGAAGTGGGCGTAAAGATAGGAATGCTCAATAGCGCAAAAGGCACGTTTGATTACCCGAAATATGCTGCGCTGGATTACGCAAACAAGGACATTAAGGCCGACTACAACAAAATGAACACCGCCATTGTGTTCGGATGGGGAACCGGAATTTGGGGTAACGGTGGCTTGCTGATGAACATGGGTATCAGGCTCACCTACGGCATTGCCGATATTGTGAACCAGGCCGGCAACCTCGGTGGAAATTATCACCCGGTTGACAACACCTCAACCGTGAAAGAATACATGCCCACCAACACCGCCACCATCAGCCTTCATATGAACATGGATTTCGACATTGGCTGGTTCATGACATCGAGTTGCGGCCGTTCGCACAAATTCGTGCTCTTCGGACACTAAAAAAATAAGTTAGTGTAATAATAAAAGTCCTGTTGTTTTTCAGCAGGACTTTTTTGTTGGATAAAAAATGAAAAAAGCGAAACCCGCCATGTCCTCTCTCTAAACAGGCGGGTTTTTGCTTTCCGCCTTCCCATGAAGAAGCGGAACCCTTTAAGCCCATCAGCACATTGAAGAAACCTCGCGGCCGATTGACGATACAAAGATGCGATCACGCACCTCAAAAAACATTGATAAGCGACAGCGATGCACATGATATTGATCATAAAACGGTATTTTTATCTTTACAAGTATGAAAAAAGGAATAATACTGTTTGTTCTTGTGTTGTTTTTTGGAGTTGTAAAAAATATCCCGGTGGGCCGGGCATTAGTTTAAGACCGAAAAAGTGGAGGTTGAGCGGGAGCTGGCAGGTGGAGCAGCTGCTCGTGAACGGCCAGGACATGACCTCTGCATATTTCCCCAACCGCAGTTATTTCGAGTCCTATGAGGTAGGAGGTGCGTTTGGTTGCAGTACGGCTACGCTGGAAGAGACCGGCACCTGGCGCTGGGTGCAGCACAAAACAAAAATATTCCGTGTTCCATCTTACAATAATTCCGATGGCACCATAACCATACTTCGCCTGGAAAATAAATCGTTTTGGTACAGCTATGATGCAGGGGGCCAGTCTTACGAAATGCACATGGTGCAGGATTGAAAGTAAAACAGACACAGGAGCAAGATCGAAAACGAAGCAAGAGCATGAATAGGAATACCACGCCATTCGGCACTATATTATCCATGCTGCTGCAGGCGGCATGTGCGCTTTGCATTTATAAAAATTATTTCCTGCCAGCGCAGATCCTTGCCGTGATCTCGTTTTATTCCGTTGGCCCTGAAATTCCCAAGTTCACCACCTGGCTGCAATTCATTGTGTGGATCAGCTCTTCTATCCTCTGCGGTCTCAGCATTGAATACGGCAGCCCGCATTTTCCGCTCCTTACTTTGTCGCTCTTGCTTTGCTCTGTTTCGGTTTTATTCCGTCTTATTTTTTACACACGCTTTATTCACACGCAACTGTTATGGCTCGATGCGTCCGTATTTTTTCTCGGGGCGGCAGTGTATGTCCTCGCGAATATTCTTTTCCCTCATTCCTGGCAGGGCTGGGTGGTCCCGGTGCCCGTGCTCTCTTTTTGCCTCATGCTGATCAGTAATTTTATCAAGGAAGGGAATACGTACAAACAAATCCATTCGGCCGGCTATGGTGTAAAGGTGAATGCTCCCGCACCCGATTTCAGCCTTCCTGATCAAAGCGGCAAGAACATCTCGCTTTCCGAATTCCGCGGCCAGCGTCACGTGCTGCTGCTTTTTATTCGTGGCGACTGGTGCCCGGCCTGTCACATGATGATGCGCACGTATGAACGCAGCCGTGAAAAATTCAAAGAGAAAAATGTTTTTCTGTTAGCGGTGGGTCCCGACCCGGTGGGCGTGAATCGCGCGATGGCAGAGCGCATAGGCCTGGATTTTACCATTGTGTCGGACGATGATCATAAGATATCCACCACTTATGGTGTGCATGTGGACAAAGACCCCATCAATAATTTTTTGCGCCCCGGCTATGAAGAAGGCCTGCCCCTGCCCGCCTCTTTTCTCATTTGCGACAAAGGAATTGTCCGCTATCATTCAAGTCCCGAGCGGGTGGGCGAATTCCTGAACCCCGAATTTATTTTCGATGTGCTGAAACGGATCTGAATGCGAAAGTTTTTACTGGCCCCGCTTTTTCTTTTCGGTTCTTTTATTCCCGCTTTTTGCGGGAATGTTTCACCGGACCAGTTAAAAAAGATCGCTGAAGGCGGCAGTCCCGATACCGCCCGCACCTGGGCCCTGCTTTCTCTGGGCAATGCCGTTTACCTGCAGCATCCTGATTCTGCACTGCATTATTGGAAAAGAGCCTGTGCGCTGGCCGACACCTTCCTTTCCTCGGCAAAAAAATACAGTTCCAAAGAAGGGCTCACGCTAAAACATCAACGGGCCGATGCACTGGCTAACATCGGTTATATATACAGGGAGACCGGGGAGTCTTTGCTTGCCATTGACTATGATCTGAAAAGTATTGACGCATGGAAGGCCGTGGGTGATTCAGGGGCATTGGCCACTGCATATAATAACCTTGCGATCGTTTATGATGACCAGGGAAATATTCCTGAAGCGATAGGCCTGTATCAAAAGGCGCTCGAGATAAGAAAAAGAATAGGAGATGAGACCGGGCTTGCTTTTTCCTACAATACGCTGGGCTACGTTTATACCAGGCAGATGGATTATGACCTCGCTCTCGAATTTTACAGGCGCTCGCTCGCCATTCGGGAAAGGACCAATGATATAAAGGGACAGGGCGTTTGCCTGAATAACATCGGCCTGGTGTATCGCGGCAAACACGATACCGCCTCGGCACTCGAGTATTTCACAAAAAGCCTTGCGAAGCGGGAACTGGCAGGTGATCGCAAGGGCGCAGCCACTTCCATGCATAACATTGCGCTGATCTATCTCGACAGGAACGAACTTGACCGGGCCGAGGTTTTTTGCAGGAAAGGCATTGCGCTCAGGCGCTCGGTGAACGACAGGCAGGCGCTGACGGTCTCTTATAAACTGATGGGAGACATTTCGTACCGCAGGCACAATGATCCGTTGGCGGTGGTGTGGTACGACAGCGCATTGGCATTGGCAAAAAAAGTGGGTTTGCCCGAGAATATCCGTAATGCAGCAGAGCCTTTGGTGAAAGTTTTCAGGGAAGAGGGAAAATTCCAGGAGGCATTGGCTATGCATGAGCTTTTCATTACCATGCGCGATTGCGTGAACAATGAAGCCAACCGCAAGGCGGTGTTGCGCCAGCAGGTGCAGTTCGAATTTGATCGCAAGGCAGACTCGCTGCGCGCTGATGCCGATAAAAGAGAAGTAATCGCGGCCTCGGAAAAACACCGGCAAACCATTGTTCGCAACTCGCTCATCGCGGGCATTGCGCTCATGCTCGCGCTCGCCTTTGTGCTATTCAGGAGTTACAGGAACAAGAAAAAGGCCAACGACATTATTTCGCAGCAAAAAAGCGAGGTGGAGGAACAAAAGCAATTGGTGGAGGAGAAAAATAAAGAGGTGCTCGATTCAATACGTTACGCCAGGCGCATCCAGCGCGCGCTGCTCGCCTCTCATTCCCTGCTTGAAAAGAATTTAAGGGAACATTTTATCTTTTATCGGCCCAAGGATATTGTGAGCGGGGATTTTTATTGGGCAGCACTTGCCAATGAAGGCCTCATGCTGTGCGCAGCCGATTGCACCGGCCACGGGGTGCCGGGCGCATTTATGAGCCTGCTTAATATTTCTTTTCTCAATGAGGCGGTACTTGAAAAAAACATCACCGATCCTTCGATGGTGCTGGGGCATGTGCGCTCGAGGGTGATTCAATCCCTGGCGGAAGATGAGGCCGGAGGACGCGATGGAATGGATGCGGTGATCTGCTGCCTTGGAAAAAACGAGGTCCGCTTTTCCTGTGCAAACAACGCCTTGCTGTTGGTGCGTGAGGGGAAAATAAAGGAATTTGCACCTGACAAATTCCCGGTGGGCAAGCATGATTCCGTTCAACAACCTTTCACGCTTTACAGGGAAGCTCTGCAGAATGGAGATGTGCTTTATTTATTCACGGATGGATATGCCGACCAGTTCGGTGGACCTTCGGGGAAAAAGTTCAAGTACAAACAATTTTACGAGCTGCTGCTTTCCATTCACACCCTTCCAATGGAGGACCAAAGCAGGCAGCTGGAAAAGAAATTCGGGGAGTGGAAGGGCCGGCTGGAGCAGGTTGACGATGTGCTGGTGATCGGGGTAAGAATATGATGATAATGAAGAGAGCGATCTTTATAACACTTTCATTATTCTTTACAGGAAACATTTTTTCGCAAACCTGCGGGAACAATAACTGCGAGCCGGGAGAGGACTGTATTCGCGATTGCCTGCTTGATACTGTTATGCTGAGTATGCCCGAAGGCGGCCGTGTGGATTGGTGTGTGGATGGGACGATCGCTTTCGACAAGCAAGGTGGCGATGGATTTTATGATGTGTACACGGTGAGCGGAAATGGCAGCGATCAAAAGTGCCTTACGCGCGGAGTAGGGCTGCCGCAAAAACACAATGGCCAGCCCGCGTGGCATCCCTCCGGGAACTGGGTGGTTTTTCAAAGCGAAAAGGAAGAACACAAAGGCGGCTCGCAATTCTCCACTCCCGGGCGCGGGGTGTATTGCGACCTGTGGCTCACCGACAGGAACGGGTATAGATTTTATAAGCTCACTGACCTGCCTGCCGATCCGAACCAGGGCGTGCTGCATGCGCACTTTTCGTATGATGGGAAAAAACTAAGCTGGAGCCAGATGTATAAAAAGGCAGATCTGAAAAGCAAAGGCGATGCCATGGGCTGCTGGAAGCTGATGGTGGCCGATTTCGGTTTTGATGAAAAGAATGCTCCATGTCTCCGGAATGTGAAAGAATATATTCCCGGTGATTCGGTGTTTTATGAGAACCATGGTTTTTCACCTGACGGAAGGTATTTGCTTTTCACCAGCAACTTTGATAAGCATGTTTCTCCTTTGGGCGGCAATAAACTTTATCGTCTCGACCTATCCACCGGAAAGGCGGAACTGCTGGCAGGCGAAGGCTACAACGAGCACGCTTGTTACTCCCCGGACGGAAAGTACATCGTGTGGGGCAGTAATCGTGAGAATAAGAACCGCGGGATGGATTATTGGATCATGAAAGCTGACGGCAGTGATAAGCAGCGGCTCACCTATTTTAACCAACCGGGATATATGGAATCATCGAGAAAAAGATTACTGGCTGTTGATATGAGTTTTAGTGCGGATGGAAAGGAGTTGCTGGCTTATGTGCAGGATAAAGTGATGAAGGATGCAGGAAGGATATATGTGTTGAAATTTAAAAAGGGATTGTGAACAGGTTCGCTGCGTCACTGTTGTGGTGTGGTTTTATCCCCCATCTTTTTTCCAAAGCCCACCTTCAGGAAAAAAGTTAGCGCAAACCGATCGGTGGAAGAGAAAAAAACATTCGAGAGCGGATCAAGCAATAACGGTCCCAGGTCGGAAAGCGTCCCGGTAAATTCCGCACCAAACTTTACGTATTCGCCCCCACCGCACACCTGCAGCCCCGGTTCAAAAAGGAACACGGGGGCTTCATGTGAAATAGAAGGAGCTGAATTCAAACTGCCGGTTTTCCTCGGCAAATAATCAAGCACGCCCATCCGCAAGCCTAAGCCTGCCTGGAAATGTTTCCGGTTATAAGCGATGCCCGGCTGAATGAAATATTTAAGATGGTAGAATTGAATATTTTCTTTTGTGCTGATCGTATTTGCGTTCTGCGTGCTGTCAATTTTCCAAAAGTTGAAGTTGGTCCCGAATTTTAATCCCGCGCAGGACTCGAAGTAAAAATTATTCCCGAGCGGTTTATAATATCCGAAAGCACCCATCATCGAGTTGCCCGAATAATCCACATTTTTTTTTACTGAAGTGCCGTTGTTCGAATTGGAAGACCGGCAGGAACCGGAATAGTGTGTCGCGGAAGCAGAGACGAAATATTTTTCCGTTAAGGCGTAGCTGCCGTTAAAGTGAAATCCCCCTGTAGTGGAGCCCGTGTTCAGCCCGGCAGTAAGGTTCGCATCTGATTTTTGTTTCACGTTGGCGGTCACAACGGGATCGGTTACAAAATACACCGATTGGCAGCAGGAGCTCAAAAGCGTTGCGATGAGCAGCGCACTTAAAATGCTTTTCATAAAAAGGGATATGGGCAAAGCTATTAAAATGAGACCAAGACCGGAAAAATATCTTTTACATTTGAAAAAATGCAGCCATGTCCTTTATCCTCCGCATGTATTTCGCATTTATAATGGCCGCTCTCGGTTTGTGCTGGGCGATTTATAAAGGTTTTGTAAAAAAGGACTGGAAATCGGCAAAGGAGATCGCTTCGCTTTCTCTTTTTTTCGGAGCTGTTTGGTTTTTGCTTTTCTATTTTATTCTTCTCAGGTAGGCAGCTTCTGCCCTCCCGGAATTTTCGTAACTTCACGTTCCTTTAGAAAAAAGTGAATGTCACCCTGAGCGTAGTCGAAGGGTGTTCGTTTCTCAGAGGAATAGAAATCATGCTTCCGGAATACGATGTAATAGTTGTAGGCGCAGGTCATGCCGGCTGTGAGGCCGCTGCTGCCGCTGCCAATATGGGATCAAAGGTTTTGCTCATCACCATGGACATGACCAAGATCGCGCAGATGAGCTGCAACCCCGCCATGGGCGGAATTGCAAAAGGACAGATCGTGCGCGAGATCGATGCGCTGGGCGGGTATTCCGGGATCGTAAGCGATAAAAGTTCCATACAGTTCCGTATGCTTAATCGCAGCAAGGGCCCTGCGATGTGGAGCCCCCGCACACAAAACGACCGCGCACTGTTCACACACGAGTGGCGCAAAATGCTGGAGCAAACCCCCAATGTTGATTTCTGGCAGGATATGGTTCGCGAACTGATCGTAGAGCCAACAACCAACAACCATCAACCATCAACTGTTGTTGGCGTAATTACAGGAATGGGAATGGAGATCCGCTGCAAGTCGGTAGTGCTTACCAACGGAACTTTTTTGAATGGCATCATCCACATTGGAGAAAAGCAATTCGGAGGAGGACGCATTGGAGAAAAAGGAGCAACAGGATTGACCGAGCAATTGGTGAAACTCGGTTTTGAAGCGGGCCGCATGAAAACAGGAACCCCTCCCCGCCTCGATGGCCGCTCGCTCGATTATTCTAAAATGGAGGCGCAGGCAGGCGATGAGTACCCGAATAAATTTTCTTACCTGCCGAGCACATCACCGTTTCAAAATGGCAGTGCGAAAAAACAGGTGCCCTGTCACATCACCTATACCAACGAAGCTGTGCACGAAATTTTGCGCACCGGTTTCGAGAAATCACCCATGTTCACCGGGCGCATTAAAGGCCTGGGTCCGCGTTACTGCCCGAGTATTGAAGACAAGATCACGCGTTTTGCCGAGCGCACCCGGCATCAAATATTCGTAGAGCCCGAGGGTTGGGACACGATCGAGATCTACGTGAATGGATTTTCCACTTCGCTTCCGGAAGATGTGCAGTATAAAGCACTCACAAAAATTCCCGGATTTGAACGCGTAAAAATGTTCCGGCCGGGATACGCGATCGAGTACGATTATTTTCCACCACAGCAATTGCAGCTCACACTCGAAACAAAAGTAATTTCTAATTTATATTTTGCAGGACAGATCAATGGCACCACGGGCTATGAAGAAGCGGCC
>DATDFI010000386.1:0-8407 GCA_036522695.1 Bacteroidia bacterium
GCCGATGGCCTTGCTTCCGATCTCGTTTATGCGCTGATCCCCGACAGCAAGGACCGTTTGTGGATAGGAACGGAAAAAGGAATTGATAAAATTTCGTTCGGAAAAGATTTTTCCATTGCCGGCATGAAATATTACGGGGAAGGTGACGGGCTGAAAGGTATTGAAGTGAGCCAGCACGGTTTTATTTTCGACAGGGAAAAAACGTTGTGGATCGCCACGAACAACGGCCTCACACGCTACAACTCGAAATACGATTACCTGAACAGCACACCCCCGCGACTCATCATGTCGAATGTGAAACTGTATTTCCAGAATGTGGATTGGAAAAAATACAGCGACAAGATCGACTCCGTAAGCAAGCTGCCCACCGACCTTTCTCTTTCTTACAAGGACAATCACCTGACCTTCGATTTCCGCGCGCTCACAACAGGCAACGTACTTTACCAATATAAACTCGATGGTCTCGATGACGACTGGTCGCCAAAAAGCGCGAATACCGAGGCGGTGTACACCAATATTCCTCCCGGGAAATATACTTTCCGGGTGAAAGCCGTTAACAGCGATGATACGCCCAGTAAAGATGAATTGACCTTCTCCTTCACCATCACACCTCCCTTCTGGCAAACCTGGTGGTTCTACACCATCTGCATTGTTGTAGCGGGAGGAGCGGTGATCGGCTTCATCAACTATCGTACGGCACAACTCGCCAAGGAAAAAAAGATCCTGGAGGAAAAAGTGGAGGAACGAACTGTTGAATTGAAAAAAGCCAACGACCAGCTTTCGGTGGCTTACACCGAGATCAAGGACAGCATCAACTACGCAAAACGGATCCAGGACTCCATTCTGCCACTCGAACACGACATAGAAAAAGCATTACCCGAACATTTCATTTTGTTCCGCCCCCGCGATGTGGTGAGCGGTGACTTTTACTGGTTCTATACCAAGAACGACCTGATCTATATTGCCGCCTGCGATTGTACGGGGCATGGTGTGCCAGGCGCATTCATGAGCATCATCGGCAGTTCACTCCTCAACGAGGTAATGAATGAGACCGACCTCACGCAGCCCGCACAGATCATGGACATGCTGCGCGAAAAACTCATTTATGTTTTAAAACAGCAAACCAGCGAGATCGAAAGCAAGGACGGGATGGACATGGTGCTGTGCTGCATCGATAAAAAGAACAACAAGCTCATCTTTGCAGGGGCCAATAACCCGCTTTATTTCGTTCACTCCAGCGAGATCACCGAACATAAGGTGGACAAACAGCCTGTGGGCGTACATGGCGATGTGCTGAAACCTTTCACCGATCACGAGATGAGAACGGAAAAAGGAGATGTGATCTACATCTTCACCGATGGTTACCCCGACCAGTTCGGTGGTGATAAAGGAAAAAAATTCATGTACAAGCGTTTCAAAGAAACCTTGCTCTCCCTGCATAAAAATCCTATGCACGAGCAGCGCAGGGACCTGGAAAAAGCTTTCCTCGACTGGAAGGCGGATCACGACCAGGTGGATGACGTTCTAGTTATTGGTATACGGATCAGCTAACCATAGCTCCCGATCACTGCAACAAGCGAAGCAGCGGTGCAGATGAAGTACCGGTGATCGGCATCCTGACCTGGTCTTAAAAACTTCCCTCTTTTTATTATCTTCGTTTTCCTTATTTTCCGAATAACCTTAACGAATAACCTTTATGCATCGTACCCACACCTGCGGAGAACTGAACATCAAACACGTTGGACAAAGCGTGACCCTGAGCGGCTGGCTGCAAAAGTCGCGCGACCTGGGCGGAATGACCTTTATCGACCTACGCGATCGTTACGGTATCACTCAATTGGTGTTCAATATGGACAGCAATAAAGACCTGTGTGAAGAAGCGAGGAAGCTTGGTCGTGAATATGTGCTGAAGGTGAGCGGAAAAGTTACCGAGCGCACGAATAAAAACCCGAAGATGTTCACCGGTGATATAGAGATCATCGTTGAAAAACTTGAAATTCTAAATACGGCCAAAACCCCGCCCTTTACTATAGAAGATGAAACGGATGGTGGTGATGAGCTGCGCATGAAATACCGTTACCTCGACCTGCGCAGGAACCCCGTACGCCAGGGCCTGGAACTGCGCGCACGCATGGCGCATGAGACCAGGAATTACCTGCGCGAACAAAATTTCATAGAAGTGGAAACACCGGTGATGATCAAATCCACTCCCGAAGGCGCGCGCGATTTTGTAGTGCCTTCGCGCATGAACCCCGGGCAGTTTTACGCTTTGCCGCAGTCGCCACAAACCTTCAAACAATTGTTGATGGTTGCGGGATTCGACCGTTATTACCAGATCGTAAAATGTTTCCGTGACGAGGACCTGCGCGCTGACCGCCAGCCCGAGTTCACACAGATAGACTGCGAGATGAGTTTTGTGGAGCAGGAAGATGTGCTGCAAACATTTGAAGGACTTACGCGCGCGCTTTTCAAAAGCGTAAAAGGCGTTGATATCCCTTCGCTGCCGCGCATGACCTGGGCGGAAGCGATGACCTGGTACGGTAATGATAAACCCGATACGCGTTTCGGGATGAAGTTCGTTTACCTGAAAGGAAACGGGACAGAGAACTGGAAAGGCTCGAACGAACCTTTTAAAGTTTTTGCCGATGCCGAAGCGGTGATCGGGATTTGCGCGCCCGGTGCGGCCGTGTACACGCGTAAACAGCTGGATGAACTCACTGAATTCGTGAAGCGCCCGCAGATAGGCGCAAGCGGGCTGGTGTATGCGCGTTATAATACAGATGGCACTTTGAAATCATCGGTGGATAAATTTTATAACGAAAGCGACCTGAAAAAGTGGGCGGAATTTTTTGGAGCCAAGCCGGGCGACCTCATTTTGATCCTTGCCGGTGCAAAAGCAAAAACACAAAAAGCGCTGAGTGAATTACGTTTGGAAATGGGAACGCGCCTGGGCCTGCGGGATAAAAACACCTTCTCCTGCCTGTGGGTGATCGACTTTCCCTTGCTGGAATGGAATGAAGAAACGAAACGCTGGCATGCCATGCACCATCCTTTCACTTCGCCCAAGCCGGAAGATATTCCTTTACTCGAAAGCAAACCCGGTGATGTACGGGCCAATGCCTACGACCTTGTGATCAATGGTGTGGAAATTGGCGGTGGCTCGGTGCGTATCTTCAACAAAGAATTACAGCAACGCATGTTCAAGCTGCTCGGCTTTTCAGATACCGAGGCGCAGGCACAGTTCGGATTTTTGATGAATGCTTTTGAATTTGGCGCTCCGCCTCATGCAGGCATTGCCTTCGGCTTCGACCGGCTGTGCTCACTTTTCGGTGGTGCCGATTCCATCCGCGACTTCATCGCTTTCCCCAAGAACAATTCAGGTCGCGATGTCATGATCGATGCACCTTCGGAAATCTCGGAGGAGCAGTTGAAGGAGCTGGGGATCCAGGTGAAGAAGTAGTATTTTTTCTCCCCGCTTCGATTTCGTATTTTAGTTATGTGATCCGCTGATCACCATTTGCATCCCCATGTCAAGCACCGAAACACAAAAGGACATTGACAAACTTTTGGCCGAGGCCAACCGGGTGCGTAACACCGATCCGCTGAAAAGCCACGCGATCATTGACCAGGCTCTATCCATTGCTGCCGAAGCCCGTGATGAAGAACTCGGGATCAAATGCGGTATCAGCAAAGCGCTTACACTGCAGGTGCAATCCAAATTCAGCGAAGCCATAGCTGAACTTAATTCCGCTTTACTGCGCAGCAAACGCATCAGCTCCGAAATGAGCGAGTCGGACGCCTGCACGGGCCTGGGCAATGTTTATTATTACCTGGGCGACTACGACAATGCACTTAAATATCACCTGGAAGGTTTACGATTGCGCGAAAAATTCAATGATAAGCGCAAGATCGCCTTTAGTATTAACTCGGTTGGAGTGGTTTATGCCACCATGAAAAATTATCGCCTTGCAGAAGAATATTTCGATCGCTCCCTCGAGATGAACAGCGCAGAGAACGATGATTTCGGGACAAAAATGGCCATGAATAACCTGGGCGTGATGGCCAACGAACAGCAGATGTACGACAAAGCCATTCTTCTTTTGGAAAAAGCGCTTGACGGGTCTGAAAAATTACCCAATGATACGCTGACCTGCGAATTGCTTATCAACCTGGGCGATGCCTGCCGCGAGAAAAGATTGTTCGGCCGTTCCGAAAAATATTTTAACGAGGTGTTGAAAATCCTGGCAGGACGAAAGAATTTTGCCGAGGGAAAATCGTTGGAAGGAAAAGCGCGGTTGGAACTGCTGAAAAAAGATTTTAACGAAGCCGGTGATCAGTGCCGCAAAGCGATCGCGCTTTACGGTGAACTCAACCGCAAGGATGCGATGGCACGTACGCTTAAGCTGATGGGCGACATTGCCAAAGCCAAAGGTGATCTCGAAGAATCACTCGAGTGCTTTTCGAAATACATGGAACTCACCGAAGAACTGCACCGGGAAGAGACCGTGAAAAAAACACGCAACCTCACGCTGGCCTTTGAAGCGGAAAACCTGAAGAAAGAAAGCGAGATCAGTTACCTGAGAAATGTTGAACTTCGCCAGGCGTACGAACAGATCAATCAAAAGAACAGCGAACTCATCGACAGCATCCAATACGCACAGTATTTCCAGGAAATGATCTTCAGTCCGTACCGGAAAAAGTTCATCGCCTCTTTTCCCGATTCCTTTATTTTCTCACTCGCTAAAGACATCGTGAGCGGGGACTTTTTATGGTGCCGCGAATGGGATGAAAAATTCTTACTGGTATTGTCCGATTGCACCGGTCACGGTGTACCGGGCGCGCTGGTGTCGATCACAGGCAATGACCTGCTGAATGCCGCTTTACGCGAAAAGATCTATGACCCCTCACTCCTTTTAAAATTTATGAATGAGCGCTTTTGCGAGATGGGCAGCGATGAAAAAAGCAACAAGGCCGGGATGGATGCCACCGTGCTTTTGTTCGATCGGAAAAGCAATTCACTTATGTACAGCGCAGTGAATGGCGGACTTCTCCTCCTGGATGCGAATGGCGCTATGACACATTATAAAGGAAGTGCGGCATCCGTAGGACTTGATCCGGCATCTTCTTACCAGACCGAGAGAAGAGAGATAAAAAAAGGGGATACCGTTTATCTTTTCACGGATGGATTTCACACGCAAAAAGGCGGTCCGGCCGGGAAAAAATTTTTGCGCAACGCGTTCATCAACCTGGTGAAGGAATGGAGCGGGTATACATTGGCGGAGCAGCACAAAGCCTTCCGGCAAAAATTCGAAGAATGGAAAGGTGCGCATGACCAGCAGGATGATATTTCGGTGGTGGGATTCAGGATATAACACGCAAAGCGAAAACACGTCTGCAACCTTCCGGCTTTCTTCATCGTCTTTACCCCACAAACTGATTTACTCATTACGTTTCATTTTCATATCTTCACTTATCCATCAGCCCTTCCTGTTATGAAAACGACCCTTTCCCTCATCATCCTCGTCCTGTTCTCGTTTGCCGCGCGCGCGCAGGATACCATTGTTAAAAAAGACGGATCGGTGCTTAAAGTGAAGGTGACGGAGATCGGGACCGATGAGGTAAAATTCAAATCCTTCGGCAATAATGATGGCCCCATCATCGTATTGAAAAGATCGGAAGTGAAAAAAGTGACCGTGGGCGGGCAAGTGGTCATCGATGATAAGGATATACAGGAAAAACCCAAAACAGAAAGTATTCTTCTTAAAAAAGACGGAACGCTGATGCGGATCTACGTGGTGGAGATCGGAACCAGCGAAGTGCGCTTTAAATTGCTGGGGGACCCCGATGGCCCGCTGATCAGCGTAAGTAAATCGGAGATACGGACGCTGAAGATGGGCGACCAGCTGATCATTGACAACAAAGTGGAATCGGAAGACCAGATCGTTAAGATGGACGGCTCCATTTTAAAAGTAAAGGTGGTAGACCTCGGTACCAACGAGATCCGCTACAAGTTATTCGGCAAGCCCGACAGCCCTACGCTCTCGGTGAAGAAAAAAGAAGTGCGAACAGTGAAGATAGAAGGACAAACCGTGTATGAATACAAAGAAGATCCTTATACCACTTCCAATAACTCCATTCTTGACCGCACGAACGATGTGAAATTCGAATTCTTTTCTCCCCTCTTCAATTACCTGGCCCTCGATTACGAGTGGATGAACAAGCCCGGCTTCAATTGGGAAGTTGGCGCTGGAGTGATCGGGATAGGTGTGAGTTCGAGAAGCAGTAATAGTCCCAACTATTATACGGTCCGCAGCCTCAATCCGAGTGGCTTTTTTGTCAGGGGCGGACCCAAATTCCTCCTCGGAAACTCATCCGACCTGGAAGTGGAAGGCACTCGCATTGCACACCCCCTCAAAGGCCGCTATTTTAAAGTGGAAGCCATACTGCAAACCATGAACCGCCAATATTCTTACGACACGAACGGGACCAACAGCGGTGGCGTACTTAATTGGGAGAAAAAATATCAATCGCTTGTACTCAACCTGGTTTACGGAAGGCAGAATATTTATGCGAACGTTATCACGGTAGGATATTACGTAGGCTTTGGTTACGCCATTGAAGGAACCACCACTTATGGGAATACTCCCTCAAATAATCTGTGGTGGGACTATTTTGATGTTCAACGATTCAGCCACATCTACATGGGTCGTAATTTCCCGCTCACGTTCACCTGGGGATTAACCGTGGGGTATATCCACAAGCCCCGTGACCATAAAGGGGATAAATCGTACAGGAACAACCCAAGAGCATAATACCATACCAATTACCAATGTGTGCTAATAGTACCAATGCCTCCGATAAGATCATTGAGATTGAATTGGCACATTAGTATATATTGGTAATTAGCGCTAGCGAAGCGTATTCACCACGTACTTCCCGATGATATCGAACTCGATGTTGACCACCGAGCCTTTGCCTATAGAATTGAAGTTGGTGTGGGAAAAAGTATAAGGGATAACCGCTACCGAAAAGTTTGCATTGTTGCATTTTACCAGCGTAAGCGACACACCGTTCACGCAAACGGATCCTTTTTCGACCAGCAATAATTTGGCATCATTAAAGTCCTTATCACAGGAAAAAGAAAAAAGCCAGCTTCCCTTTTGTTCCTTCACCGAAGTGCACACTGCAGTGCAATCCACATGGCCCTGAACGATATGCCCGTCAATGCGATCGCCTAATTTCATGCAGCGCTCGAGATTTATTTTATCGCCTTTTTTCAATGAGCCGAGGTTACTTCGCCTGAGCGTCTCCTCCACCGCGGTAACCGTATAATTCTTCTTTTTTGCCTCCACCACGGTCAAACAAACGCCATTATGCGAAACGCTTTGATCCACCTTCAGCTTTTTTGCGAAAGGCGCCTCCAACGTGATGTGAAGGTTGTTCTTCTCTTTGCGCGTACCGGTGACCTTGCCCAAGGCCTCTACAATTCCTGAGAACATAAAAATCTTTAAATGAGTTTATTGTTTGTGCTGCAGTATCTGCACAAAACCCTTTAGCGTCCGCGGTTCTATGCCTTTCAAACGGATCTCGTTCACTACGCAAACGTAATAGTATACGCCATCGCTGCAAAGCTTCTTCGTATCCTTGTTGGTGCCATCCCAATTGATACCGGGATCAGTACTCGTAAATACGATCTCGCCCCAGCGATTGTAGATCACCAGGTCGATGTCCTTCACGTACTTGTAAGGGAATGGAATAAAATAATCATTGATGTCATCTCCATTGGGCGTGAATACGTTCGGTAATTCATAGGTGGGACAATTATCAGCACATACGGTGTTGCTCGGCACGCTTGCGTTACCGAATGAGTCAACTGCCTGTATAATGTAACAACCCGCAATGGATTGCAACGAATCATGCAAATAAGAAAGTATGCCGGAGCTCGGAATATTCACCAGCAATATCATGTCCTGGCCTTCAACCGGTGTGTAATAAATATTGTAACTCACTACATCATCGGTTCCATCATTGCAGGAAGTGTTGGGGTCCGTCCAGCCGAGTGAATTTAGATTAGCATCACAATTGGAATTGATGCTGAGCACAGGCGCGCAGGGAGGCGTAAGGTCCTGCGGGGCGATGCACTTTTCTTCACTGCGGTTAATAAGCGGGCGCGTGATGCTGGTATCGGAATATTGCCCGAGCGCTTCCACGTAATAACAGTAGATCCTGCCATTCACCAATGAGTCATCGGTATACGTGGTGAGCGCAGTGCTGTCGATGAGTGTAAATGGAATGACGAGCGAAGGGACCGAGCGATAGATGCGGTATTTATAGTTTGACCAGGGCACATTAAAATTCCAGTTGAGCGTGATGCGGTTATCATTGGGAGTTAAAGTAAGATACACCG
>DATDFI010000387.1:0-3504 GCA_036522695.1 Bacteroidia bacterium
GCCGGTGAACGTGACCACCTTCATCGTGCAGCCTGAAAAGCTGGAGAACAAACTATTTGCAACAGGTACCGTACTGGCCAATGAAGAAGTGGAATTGCGCCCCGAAGCATCAGGCAAGATCGTGCAGCTTCTTTTCAAAGAAGGCAGTCGTGTCAATAAAGGAGAACTTTTACTGAAGATCAATGATGAGGACCTGCAGGCGCAGTTAAAAAAATTACAGATCGAATTGAAACTGGCTGAAGAAAAGGAAAGTCGCCAGGCGAAACTGCTCAAAGCGGGGGGCACCAGCCAGGAAGAATACGATGCAGCCCAGAACAACCTGAACACCTTAAAAGCGGATGCCGATCTTTTAAGGGCCCAGATCCGGAAAACGGAGATCTATGCGCCTTTCAACGGTATCATCGGTTTAAAAAATGTGAGCGAAGGCAGTTATGTGTCTCCCACCATTAAGATCGCGTCCATCCAGCAAACCGATCCGCTAAAGATCGATTTCTCTGTTCCCGAAAAATATGCCTTACTGCTGAAGAAAGGCGATTCGATACGTTTTACGGTTACCGGCTCCGATAAAACTTTTTCAGGACAGATCTACGCCATCGAGCCGAGGATAGATCCCGGCACACGCACATTGCAGCTGCGCGCGATCTGCCAGAATAAGAACGGGGAGATATTCCCGGGTTCGTTTGCGAAAGTGGAGATCGTGATCAGCGGTTCCTCCAACAGCATCCTTATCCCGACTGAATCCGTGATACCGGAACTTAAAGGACAAAAAGTTTTCCTCGTGAAGAACGGGAGAGCGGTATCGCAAAAAGTGGAAACCGGTTTGCGCACGGATACGCGCATCGAGATCACGCAGGGACTGCAACAAGGTGACAGCATCGTGGTGACGGGCATCCTTCAATTAAAACCCGGTTCGAAAGTAAAAGTGGTTAAATAATATTTTGAAGACAGGAACGTGAGTCTTTCATCCATCAGCATAAAACGACCCGTACTCGCGATTGTAATGTCGATCGTGATCGTACTGTTCGGTGTGATCGGTTACACTTTTTTGGGCGTGCGCGAATTTCCTTCCATCGATCCGCCCGTGATCACCGTGCGCACCACTTATGCGGGCGCAAATGCAGATGTGATCGAATCACAGATCACCGAGCCGCTGGAAAAAGCGATCAACGGCATTGCAGGAATACGTTCCATCTCTTCGCAAAGTGCGCAGGGATCCAGTAATATCACCGTGGAATTCAATCTTGGTGAAGATCTTGAAGCCGCAGCAAACGATGTGCGCGATAAAGTCTCACAGGCAGTGCGCATGCTTCCGCAGGATATTGACGGCCTGCCTACCGTTACCAAATCAGATGCGAACTCGGATGCGATCGTTGCAGTGACCGTCCAGAGCAACACCAAAAACATCCTGCAGGTGAGTGATTATGCCGAGAACGTGATCGCGGAACGGCTGCAAACCATTCCGGGTGTGAGCAGTATCCAGATATGGGGACAGAAAAAATATGCTATGCGCATCTGGATGGACCCTGCAAGGCTTGCTGCGTATAAATTAACTCCTCTCGACATCAAGCAGGCGCTCGATCGCGAGAACGTAGAACTGCCAACGGGGAAAATAGAAGGCAATACCACCGAGCTCACGGTAAAGACGGTTGGAAAATTCACCACAGAAAGCGAATTCAATGACATGATCATCCGCGAGGATTCATCGCGCGTGGTGAGATTAAAGGATGTTGGCTACGCTATCCTCGGTCCTGAGAATGAAGAAACCATTCTCAAACAATCGGGAATTCCGATGATAGGATTGGGACTTGTGCCGCAGCCCGGGGCGAATTACATCGACATTGCAGATGAATTTTACAAGCGGCTCGAGCAGATCAAAAAAGATCTTCCGAAAGATTACAGCCTTAGCATCGCGCTCGATAATACAAAATTCGTGAAGCGATCGGTGTCCGAAGTAAAGGAGACGCTGGTCATCGCCATCGTTCTCGTTATCCTTATCATTTATCTTTTCTTCCGTGATTGGCTCATCGCGTTCCGCCCGCTCATTGATATTCCCGTTTCACTCATCGGTGCCTTCTTCATCATGTACCTCATGGGGTATTCGGTGAACGTGCTCACGCTGCTTGCCATCGTGCTCGCTACAGGCCTCGTGGTTGACGATGGCATTGTGGTGACGGAAAATATTTATAAAAAAGTGGAACAGGGGATGAAGCCGCGCGAGGCCGCCTTCAAAGGCTCGGAAGAAATTTTCTTCGCGGTGATCTCCACCTCCGTAACACTTGCTGCTGTTTTCCTGCCCGTGATCTTTTTGCAGGGATTTGTCGGGCGTTTGTTCCGCGAGTTCGGGGTGGTGATCGCAGGAGCCGTGATCATATCGGCCTTCGTTTCCCTTTCGCTTACGCCCATGCTCAACGCAAAACTGATCCGGAAAAATGCGAAGAAGAGCCGGTTCTATGAACGTACCGAACCTTTTTTCAGGAATATGGTGGAAAATTACGGTCGCTCACTCGGAAATTTTTTAAAGAAGCGCAGCTGGGCCTGGATCATTATTGCTCTTTCCGTTGGTATGGCCGTAACACTTTGGATGATCATTCCCTCGGAGCTCTCCCCGCTTGATGACCGCGGCCTCTTCCGCTTAACGGTTTCTACTCCCGAAGGCGCATCATATGAATACACCGACAAGTTCATGGATAAGCTGGCGCAGACCATTGAAGATTCCATCCCCGAAAAACAATTCTCTTTAACCGTGACCGCACCAAGCTTTGCGGGAAGCGGTGCCGTGAATACCGGTTTTGTGCGCGTGGTGCTCAACGATGCCGCTGATCGCAAACGGAGCCAGCAGCAGATCGCTGACAAGGTGCAAAAACTCGTAAGCCGTTACCCGGAAGGGAAAGCATTCGTGGTGCAGGAACAAACCATTTCGCAGGGAGGTGGCGGATCACGCGGTGCGCTGCCACTGCAATTCGTGATACAGGCGCCCAATTTCGAAAAACTGAAAGGAGCCCTGCCCAAATTCATGGAAGAAGTAAGCAAAGATCCCGCCTTCCAGGGTTTTGACGTGAACCTCAAATTCAATCGCCCGGAACTCGACATCTCCATTGATCGCGAAAAGGCGAAGAACCTGGGAGTATCGGTGGCCGATATCGCGCAAACATTGCAGCTTTCATTCAGCGGGCAGCGCTTCGCTTATTTTAATTTGAACGGCAAACAATACCAGGTGATGGGCCAGGTTGACCGCGCGCATCGCGATGATCCGCTTGACCTTAAAAACATTTACGTACGCAGTGCCAGCGGTTCGCTTATACAACTCGACAACGTTGTAAGCGTAAAAGAACTCAGCAGCCCGCCACAGCTTTTTCATTACAACCGTTACATGTCGGCCACCGTTTCGGCCGGCCTTGCAAACGGGAAAACCATGAGTGACGGCATCAAAGCCATGCAAAACATTGCCTCCAGGGTGCTCGATGACTCCTTCTCCACCGCGCTTACCGGTCCGGCCCGCGATTA
>DATDFI010000388.1:0-3300 GCA_036522695.1 Bacteroidia bacterium
ACTCATCAATATTTTTCTGCGTACCATCTTCATCGCCATCTTCTCCATTCCATTTTTTGCGCAGGGGTCGAATGTCACCTGGGCGTATTTTATCGGGGGCACTTTTATCCTGCTCTCGGCCATCCCGCTTGTGATGAGGTATAAGGAGTTGAGAAAGTAGCTTGTTCTTATATTCGCCAACATGCACGATCATCATCACGGCCATTCCCACGATCACGATCACCACGACCATGATCATTTGCACGACCACAGTCATCACCACGAAAAACGGACGCGATGGGTGGTGATCCTCACCGTTATCACGATGGTGCTGGAGATCGGGTGCGGCTATTATGCCAATTCCATGGCGCTTACGGCCGAGGGCTGGCACATGTCAACGCATGTACTCGCCATAGGGCTCACCTTTCTCGCTTATTACGCTGCCCGCAAATATTCCGATCACGATAAGTTCTCGTTCAAAAAAGAAAAGATACTCGCGCTCTCGGGTTTCACCAGTGCCATTATTTTGCAGGTTATCGCCCTGGTTATGGTTTTCGAGTCCATAGAGCGATTGCTGCATCCGCTGCCCATCAAATTCAACGAAGCGATCCTGGTAGCGGCTGCAGGCTTTGCGGTGAACCTGCTCAGCGCACTATTGCTCAAACACGATCATGCGCACAGCGATCATAACATTCGTGCTGCTTACCTGCATGTGCTGGCCGATGGGGTCACCAGCCTTGCCGCGATACTCGCCTTGCTTGCCGGTCGTTATTTTCAACTCAACTGGCTGGATGCCGCGGTGGGTTTGCTGGGAGCGGTGGTGATCACGAGCTGGGCCGTGCAACTCATCAAAAATTCGGGGCTTACGCTTATTGATTATAAGAAGAAGTGAGTATTTACTTTTGATCTTTCCTGAGAGACCTTAACGAGTCCTATAATGTTATTTATGTTAAATACCGCACTTGTTTTTAATAGCATGAAACGCTGAACAAACGTGGTTTTCCTGTCCTTTCTTTTAGGAAGAACCGGGGAGATGGCCAACCCACCCTTTCCTCATTCGCAGGTTCGTACTGATTCGCCATCCAAAGGGTGGTCACCGCAGGAGGTGATAATTCGCAGATGTTGTTACCTTTACGCCCCGTTAATGGACACCACCCGCCAATTAAAGATCGCCCGTCTCCTGCAAAAGGAACTGGCTACCATTTTCCAGAAGGAAAGCCGCAACCTCGCGGCCGGTGCGCTGGTAACGGTAACAGTGGTGCGTGTAAGTCCCGATCTTTCGGTGGCCAAAGTATACCTGAGCTTTTTCCCGGTGAAGGATGCACAAAAATTCCTGGAGAACATTAAAGCTAAAGTGAAAGAGATACGGGGCGCCCTGGGCATGGCCGTGAAAAAACAATTACGAATCGTTCCCGAACTTGTTTTTTATATTGACGATTCACTCGATTACGCTGACAAAATTGATCGCTTGCTTAAAAAATGACCGCTCATTCAACTCCGTACTCCTAACCTTCCCACTGCCCTTGCATTACGATCCCATAAAAAGAAGTCTCGGCAACGTGTTTAACCGCTCGCCTTTTTTGCGTAAGCTGTTTTACAACCTGCTCGATCTTTTGCTGCTGCGCGCCTGGCATGTGCACAGGGAATTGCGCGCGTGGGCCCGGGGAAAAGGAGATCAAGTGAAGATCCTCGATGCGGGCGCGGGGTTCGGCCAGCACACGTATTATTTATCAAAATTTAATCCCGGCTGGAAGATCCTCGCGGTGGATGTTAAGCAGGAACAGGTGGAAGATTGCAATAAATTTTTTACACAGACCGGCAAAGAATCCCAGGTAAAATTCGAGGTGGCTGACCTTACAAAGTACGTACAGGAAAATACGTATGACCTCACGCTTTCGGTGGATGTGATGGAACACATCCTGGAGGATGTGCAGGTATTTAAAAATATTCATGCTTCTTTGAAAACGGGAGGTATGCTGCTCATCTCCACTCCCTCCGACCAGGGCGGAAGCGATGTGCACGGTGATGGAGAAACATCCTTTATAGAGGAGCATGTGCGCGATGGCTACAACATCAAAGAAATAGAAGAGAAATTGCGCTCGGCCGGCTTTTCAAAGGTAGAAACGCGTTATTCATACGGTGCGCCCGGCAAAATTTCATGGCGGCTTTCCATGAAGTGGCCCATACTCATGCTGGGCGCGTCCAAATTATTTTTCATCATCCTTCCTTTTTATTACCTCATCACCTACCCCATTTCATTCGTATTGAATTACATCGACACGCACACCGCGCACAAAACAGGCACCGGCCTGATCGTGAAAGCGTGGAAATAACATTACGAATAACGAATTGATGCGAATCTGCAAATGGATGAAAATCCGGTACAGGTGCAATAGCCTAACGGGTCTTCATATTCGTATTTCGTACATTCGTAAAATAAATCCGTAACCCGCTGGTGTGCGTTTATCCAACTTCATAGCAAAACGTTACCTGGTCTCCAAAAAGTCGACCAACGCCATCAATATCATTTCAGCGATCTCGGTGGTGGGCATTTGCATAGGTTCGGCCGCCATGGTGATCGTGCTCTCGGCACTGAACGGCATCACCGCACTTGTGCTTTCTCTCTATAACACGTTCGATCCCGATCTTAAAGTGCTTCCCGCCCAGGGAAAAACATTTGCGGCAGAGCAGCAGCTTATTCAAAAAATAAAAAACAATTCTTCTATCACCCAACTCTCTCTCGTGCTCGAGGAAAAAGCCCTGGTGAAGTACGATGACAAACAAGCCATCGTCACCATCAAGGGTGTTGATGATAATTTTCAAAAACTCTGCCGCTTCGATACAGTTGTTACAGCCGGCAAATACCTTTTGCAAACCGACAGCACCGCGCTTGCCATTGTAGGCGCGGGCATTGCACGCAAACTTAACGTCACACTTTCGGAAACAGGATTATCGTATCCGCTGCAGATCTATGTTCCGAAAAAGGATAACGTGGCCGTGATCACTCCCGAAGATGCTTTCAACACCGGCATCACTTATCCTGCGGGCGTTTTCAACCTGAACGATGATTTCGATTTCAAGTACGTGATCATGCCGCTCGCCTATACGCAGGACCTGCTTGAAAAAAGCGGGCAGGTGAGCGCGGTGGAGCTTTCACTGCAGCCGGGCAGCGATCCTGAAAAAACTGCAAATGAATTGAAAGAAGCGCTGGGCGGTAATTACACGGTAAAGACCCGCTTCGAACTCAATGAGGTCCTGTTCAAAACACTCCGCTCCGAAAAATGGTGGACCTTTCTCATCCTCGCATTTATCCTGCTTATC
>DATDFI010000389.1:0-12800 GCA_036522695.1 Bacteroidia bacterium
TGATGCGCGTACTCCCCTCGAATGCCTCTTCGAGCGTGAGCGAGATCTCAGCGCGGTAATCCTGTCCACGGAACGATGCTTTTTTTCCACGGCCGCCCATCCCGCCAAATATATTGGTGAAGAAATCGGAAAAACCTCCTCCTCCGAATATATCCGAGTAGTCACCCTGGTATTGGTACGATCCGCCCTGCTGTTTCCATTGGTCCCAGTTGAAATCATTCCCGGGCTGGTCCTGCCGGTAATTTTTCCAGCTCTCGCCAAGCTCATCGTATTTTTTTCTTTTCTCTTTATCCCCCAGCACTTCGTATGCTTCGTTGATCTCCTTGAATTTATTCTCCGCATTCCTGTCACCGGCATTTTTGTCGGGGTGATATTTCACCGCGAGTTTTCGGAAGGCTTTGCGGATCTCTTCCTGAGATGCATTCTTCTCAACGCCTAATATTTTATAGTAGTCCTTGTAATCCATTTTAAAATGCTCTTCTTTTCAGCGCAATTAATATGCCTTGCTTTTCCTTCCCGCATTTTCAAATAAGAGTGATCGGTGAAAGGAAGACCAGGATTTTTCCCCGGGCTTTTTTATTCTACAATTATTTTTCGCAGGTATTTCCCGTTGTCATTCCTGATCTCAAGAAGATATATTCCTTTTGGTGATGAAGAAAGATCTATGGCCTGCGTTTCCCCCGGTCCTTTATCAGCGGCCTTATGGAAAACTATTTCACCAAGCTCGTCATACACAAAGAGGTCATTGCCCGTTTGCGCGTAGGAGAATTGAAGCGTGAAGATCCCGTTGCCGGGATTAGGAAATACGCTCAAAAGATCTTCATTGCCTGTCTCTTTCACGCCAACTGAGTTGAATGGATACGGATCCGACATTGCCGTGCACCCGTTATTGCCGGTGATCTCAACGCTATAATTTCCGTTTAGTGCGGGAGTATAGCTTTGCGCGATCGCGCCCGTTATAACATTATTATCCAGGTACCATTGATAGCCGGTCGCAGGACTTGAGAACAGTGTTGCAGCATTTTGTGTGATGGTAGGTGTGGGTGGCGCGGGATCTACACTTACCGTGAAATATTGGAGAGGTCCGCTTCCGCATTCACTATTGGCGCAAACCGTGAGCACACCGCCTGCGCTTCCTGCGGTGGCCGAAATACTGTTGGTCGCGCTATTGCCGCTCCAACCGCCCGGCAAGGTCCACGTGTAGGAAACCGCTCCGGCAACGGGTGAGCAGGTGAACACATCGGTTGTTCCGCTGCAAATGGAAGTGGGGCCAAAAACCGCAACGGGCTTGCCTGGTTTGGCACACCAGCGGTACATATCGTTCGTGTAAGCGTTATTCGCATTGCCGGTCCCGGCATAAGCGGAGTTGCCTATTACAAAAACTGCCGCGGCCCAGCGCGCGCTTCCCGGAAAATCGGTTTGCTGTATCCAGCCGTTCGCATTCGCATCGTATTTCCACAGGTCGTGATAATGAACCCCCGAACTAAAATTTTTTCCCAGCCCGAAATAACCGCTCCCATTTATTGAAAATCCCATCCCGCCCGCGCGCGGCTGAACGGGCGCTGGCGCCTTTGCGCTCCAGCTATTACTCAAAGGGTCGTATTTCCAAAGGTCATTGAAGTAAGAATTAGTGGTAACATCCGAGCCCGCACAAACATATACCGCGCTGTTTATCGTGAAGGATGATGCACCGCTACGCGCCTGTGCAGGGCAATCTGCTTTCCTCGTCCATGTGTCAGCTGCGGGATCATATTCCCACCAATCGTTGAAAAAAGGCCCGTTCCCGCCAACCACTCCAAGCCCTGCATATGCCTTATTCCCCGATGTAGCTGCGGTTGCGGCATAACGCGCTCCGCCCGCCATGTCCGCTTTCCTCGTCCATGTATTAGCAGCAGGATCATATTCCCACAGGTCGCTGAAAATAGTTTCGGTAAGTCCCAATCCCGCGTAAATTTTGTTGTTGATCGCGAAAGCAATGGCGCTATGCCGGGCGCCACCCGCGAAATTCGCTTTTTGTGTCCACGTGTTCGTGAGCGGATCGTAACACCACCAGTCATCACGGTAATTCCCATCATAGCCCAATCCCATATATCCTTTGTTCCCGGATTGGGTTGCCACACAACCATAGCGCGAGGTTCCTCCAAAATCAGGAATGCTGCTCCAGGTGCCCTGTGCTCCTGTTAAGATCGCGCACCTTAGCAATAAAAGTATGAACCAGCTTTTTTTCATGCTGCTTTTATTTCAGATCTATTCGCAGGGATGCTTCCTTTTTTTCGCCCGAAAAAATGTGAACGAAATAAGTTCCTGACGGTTGGCCGGAAATGTTCACTTTGCGATCTATTTTCCCGTTCACTGAACAATACGAAATGCAGTTGCCGAGTATATCGTACACGCACACTTTCGCATTTTCGAATATTGTATTGGAATGCAGGGTAAATGACCCGGGGACCGAATCGGTGGTCAGTGTAAATTCTTTCGGTCGAAAAATGTTTGCATCACTGCTTTCTTCTGCATCGCTTGCGATGGATGCAAAGATCTCTTTGTTTTGTTTCATATCCTGCGCGAAGGCGCAGTTCATTCCTGCGAGCATCACCAGCAGCACGTATATCTTTCTCATTGCTCATCATTTTATAAATTCTGTTCCAAAGTTAGAATGCCCAACAGGGTAGGCCGGCCTGGATTCGTTGTCAGCGGAAATTGTATCGCCAGGGACACATTCCCGCGGCACCGCGAAGGCAGTCCGGTAAAAAGGACTGTGCGGGATGGCGGTCTTATGTTATCGGCAGCAGGAGAAGGAGCTCCTCGGGATCCTGTTCCGGCCCGTCAAAAAAGAGATGGAGGCTGTTCAGTTCTATGATCTTTTTCGATTCCTCCGAAAGGGGATAGGCTTTGTTCTCCGAGATGTTGAAGCGGTGCAGCGTGTTCTTTTGTTTCGGTCGCTTGTCACCAGCGCTGTTGATGCTGATGCATACAAAATTATCGGGAGAGATATTCGAAAAATTCAGTGATCGCTTCCAGGCCTCCGGCCGAAGCTCCAATGCCAACAACGTGTGAGGCGATCTTGGGGATCGATGATCCTGCGTCAGGCGCGTCCTTCATAAAATATAGGGAGAGCTGATTTTTTTTTTTTAGCGCAGCGGGACTGCGTTTTCAGGGTTCAAAATTAAAAGGCCAGCGGCTTTTTTAAAAATGGAAGTGCGTGGAAAGAATTGCACACTTTCGCGCGCGCTCAAAAGCTTTTTTCTGAAAATCAGGATGTTTCTTTTCGGACGAAAAAAAATCTTTTTAACAGGAGATTTGTCGAAAATGGATTTGAGGTTTATAAACCCCAATGAAGCCGGTGACCCGTTTAAAATCCTCTGTGCTCCACTGCGGTTATTTTTACTCCGGGAAGATAAAAGGTAAAAAGCGTAACTTTGAATCTCTTTTCTATGAGCAAACCATCCTTTGACGAGATCTACATGGACCTGGCTTCGAGCCTGGCGAAACGTTCGCATTGTGTGAAGGCGCAGGTGGGTGCGGTGCTCACCAAGGACACGCGCATCATATCGCTGGGATATAATGGTCCGCCAGCGGGCACACATAACTGCGACCTGGAATGGCCGGGCGTAGGTTGTCCCCGCGACAGCAAAGGCAGTTGTTCACTCGCGCTGCATGCCGAGCAGAATGCCATTTTATATGCTGCAAAGAATAATGTGCAACTGGATGGCTGTACCCTGTACATCACGCTTTCTCCATGCATCGCCTGCGCGCGCGTGATCTTTTCCATCGGCATCAAAAAGGTGATCTATAAAGACTCGTATGCTGAATTCAAAAAGCTTCCTACCGATGAGGGTGTCGATTTCCTTCGCAAGTTCGGGGTGATGGTGGAACGGTATGTGAAAAAGAGTTAAGATCCCAACCCGGTCTTTTCCCCATCGTTAAATTCTTATCTTCGCCAATAGCGAATACGCAGTATGAACAATCCTCCCGGCCGTTTTTATGTTTTCATGCCTCTCATTTTTGCAGGGCTGCTGGTAGCGGGGATTTTCATTGGCCGGACCCTTCAATTCTCTTCCGGTGGTAATACCACTATCGTTTTCTCCAGTAACGATGCGTCTGAAAAGCTGAACCAGGTCATCCATTATATCGATAAGGAATACGTGGATACAGTGAACCAGCGTGACCTTACTGATAAAGTGATCAGTGACATGCTGCAGCATCTCGACCCGCATTCCACTTACATCAGTGCAAAGGACCTTGCCGATGTGAATGAATCGCTCGAGGGGAATTTTGACGGGGTGGGTATCGAGTTCAATGTTTACCGCGACACGATCTGCATCATTGCGGTAGTGAAAGGCGGTCCTTCTGAAAAAGCAGGACTGCTGGCAGGAGATAAACTGGTAAAAGTGGAAGGGGAAAATGTAACGGGCGAAAAGACAAAGGACAGGGAAGTGACGAAAAAGCTTCGTGGCCGCAGGGGAACAAAAGTGAAGGTGAGCATCCTGCGCAGCGGTGAACCGAGGCTGCTTGATTTTACGGTAGAGCGCGGGGAGATCCCGATCTACAGTATCGATGTTTCATACATGCTGGATGAGCAGACCGGTTACATAAAACTTACACGCTTTGCCGAAACATCGTACAATGAATTCATGGATGCGGTGAAAAGTTTGCGTGCGAAGGGAATGAAGCGAATTGTGCTGGACCTTCGTGGTAATGGCGGTGGCATACTTGACATTGCCGTGCAGATAGCGGATGAATTTCTTGAAGATGGAAAGCTGATCGTTTACACAAAAGGAAAAGCGTATCCTAAAAAGGAATATCGTGCGACAAAGCAGGGGGCGCTGACCAACACTCCTTTGGTGATCCTTATTGATGAGAATTCGGCTTCGGCCAGCGAAATATTGGCGGGCGCCATACAGGATAATGATCGGGGAACCATTGTGGGCCGCAGGTCGTTCGGGAAAGGATTGGTGCAGCATCAAACCGAATTCCCCGACAGCTCGGCCATCCGTCTTACCATCGCGCGTTATTATACCCCTACCGGCCGCTGCATACAAAAGCCTTACGATAAAGGCACGGAGGAATATTACAAGGATGAAGAGCAGCGATTGAAGCACGGGGAGCTTGAGAACCCGGACAGCATTCATTTTGCCGATTCCCTGAAATTCAAAACACCTAAGGGAAAGATCGTGTATGGAGGAGGAGGTATCATGCCCGATGTATTTGTTCCGCTCGACACAGCGAGGCGCAATCGTTACATCAATGAACTTTTTTATAAGAACATCTTTAACCAGTTCAGTTTTGATTTTGTGAACAGTAACCGGAAAAAGTTATTGGAGATGGGGAGCGAAGAGTACATCCGCAGTTATAAAGTAAGCGAAGAGTTGTTGCGGCAATTCATGGATTACGCGGAAAAGAACGGGGTGAAAAAAAATTCGGGGGACCTGAAGCATTCAGCGGATCTTCTTAAAAATTATCTCAAAGCTTCCATTGCCCGTGACCTGTGGGACAATCCGGGATTTTATCCCATCTACAATAAGGATGATAAGACCTTGTTGAAGGGCCTGGAAGTGGTGGAAGGGCTTTGAGTCATTCGACCCTTTGCCTGAAATTGGCGACCCCTCGCTTCTTTGGATTTTCGCTCTCGTTTTGATTTCAAATTGTTTCTCTATCTTTGAAAGTACCCAGTAAAGTTTAACTAAAAACCCTCATACTATGGCTTTCGAATTACCCAAATTACCTTATGCGTTCAATGCACTGGAGCCGCACATCGATGCGCGCACCATGGAGATCCACCATGGCAAGCACCACCAGGCATACGTTACCAACCTCAATAATGCTGTGGCAGGTAAACCCGAGGAAAAACTTTCCATCGAGGATATCTGTAAAAATATTTCAAAGTACGCTGTTGCCGTTCGCAATAACGGTGGTGGCCATTTCAATCACTCTTTGTTTTGGACCATTATGAAGCCGGGTGGAGGAGGAGCTCCTTCGGGTGCATTGGGCGATGCTATCAACAGCGCTTTCGGATCATTCGACAAATTCAAAGAGCAGTTTGCCGCGGCAGGCGCTACGCGTTTCGGCTCGGGCTGGGCGTGGCTCTCGGTGAGTGGAGGCAAGCTGGTGGTTTCATCCACTCCTAACCAGGATAACCCGCTTATGGATGTTGCTGAAGTAAAAGGCACACCTATATTGGGAATGGACGTGTGGGAGCACGCGTATTATCTCAATTACCAGAACCGCAGGCCCGATTATATTGCTGCATTCTGGAATGTGATCAATTGGGATGAAGTGGCGAAGCGATTCAGCGCTGCGAAATGATTTTCATTTTTTAATCAAACTCATACACGATGAAAAAAGCAAGTACCATAATTGTTGCTTTAGCTGTTTTGGCAGCTGGCACATTTAAGCCGGGCAGCGCCCACGCACAAAATGCACAGGGACAAACCGTGATCACGGGCGGGGCGGGATTTAGCCTGGCCGGTATCCTGTTCACATTGATAAAAGACGCACTTAACTCATCCAATGTTACTTCTAAAACAACACCGGTAATAGGGGGGATGGTGGATTACGGGATCAGCGACCACTTTAGTCTTGGCGGAGCATATACTTACCAGTCGGTAAGCGCCAGCTACACCAGCTATACAAAGGATACCATCACTTATACCGGTAATTTCAAGGACAAGATCTCGAGGCAGAATTTTGGAGTGCGCCCGCTGTTTCATTTTGGCAGTAATGAGAATTTTGATACGTATGCCGGTGCACGATTAAGCTATACGATCTGGAAATACACTTCGAATGCCAGGACGGATGTCTCTTCGACTGACTTCTCAGGGACTTCCCGCATACATTTCCAGGCACTTTTCGGGATGAGGTATTTTTTTACCGAGAATATAGGATTCAATTTCGAGGCGGCAGTAGGTCCTTCATACTATGCCTTTTTCGGGATCAATGCCCGTTTCGGTTCTATTGGCCAGAATTCCCCCAGGAAATGATTTTGTCACGTTTCAGTTCAGGGCCCGGCACACACCGGGCTTTTTTATTCTCTACATTTGTGTATGCGATTGGCGGTCACTTTTCTTCTTGTTCTTATCTTTTCTCAAACAGCATTCGCTTCGGTACGGGGCACTGTCTCTTTTCCCGCCAAGCAAACTGAATTCGCTTCCTGCTCTTCCTGGAAATACAGGCTGGTGGACCGGCTGAAAAAGAAATATGGCGATCATAGCCGGAGAGTTGCCGCTTTACTGGCCTTTCCTGTTTTCGGTATTGTAGGATTGCACCGCATTTACCTGGGTACGAAGCCCTATGTGCCTGTAGTGTATGCTGCAACGCTGGGAGGGTGTGCGGGTATTTTGCCGCTGGCTGATTTTTTCGCCATCATTTGTTCGAAAAAAGAAACGTTCGAAACGTTCAAAAATAATTCCCACGTTTTTATGTGGGCGAAATGAAAATTGACCGGTGACTATTCCACGGTAACGCTCTTCGCCAGGTTACGGGGCTGATCGACATTGCAACCGCGCATTACAGCGATATGATAGGATAAAAGCTGGAGTGGTATTACCGATACCAGCGGCACAAGCACTTCATCCGTCTCGGGGATCTCGATGGAATAATCCGCCACCTCTTTCACGGCTTTGTCGCCTTCGGTTACGATAGCGATGATCTTACCTTTGCGGGCTTTCACTTCCTGTATGTTGCTCGCTACTTTTTCATAGGATCCTCCTTTGGTGGCGATAACGAACACCGGCATCTCTTCATCGATGAGGGCTATTGGACCGTGTTTCATTTCCGCGGCAGGATAACCTTCGGCATGTATGTAGGAGATCTCTTTCAGTTTTAAAGCGCCCTCAAGTGCTACGGGAAAAGTATACCCGCGCCCGAGATATAAGGCGTTGGTGGCATCTTTATAAATGCCGGCAATATATTTTATCTGCTCATTTTTCCCGAGCAGCTTTTCAACTTTGGCCGGGATGGCTTCCAGTTCACTCAGTAATTGATGAAAGCGCGATGAGGAGATGGTGCCTTTGCGATACGCGATACGGAGCGCCATCAGGGTAAGTACGGTGACCTGCGCAGTGAATGCTTTGGTGGAAGCCACACCGATCTCGGGGCCTGCGTGTGTATAGGAACCAGCGTGGGTTGCGCGTGCGATGGAAGAACCCACCACGTTGCAAATGCCGATGATGGTAGCTCCCTTCGATTTTGCAAGTTCTATCGCGGCAAGCGTATCGGCCGTTTCACCCGACTGTGAAATGGCGATCACCACATCGTCTTCATATATCACCGGGTTGCGATAGCGAAATTCGGAAGCATACTCCACTTCAACGGGAATGCGTGTGAGGTCTTCGAATAAATATTCGGCCACCAGGCCCGCATGCCAGGAGGTACCGCAGGCAATAAAAATGATGCGTTTCGCATTCAGGAATTTCTGTTCGTATTCGGTAATGCCGCCCAGATTCACAATGCCTTTCTCCACGCTCAGTCTCCCGCGCATGCTGTCCTTGATGGAGCGCGGCTGCTCGTAGATCTCTTTCAGCATGAAATGATCGAAGCCGCCCTTTTCTATTGCTTCGAGGTGAAGTTCCAGTTCATGTATGTAAGGAGTTTTCGGACGGTCTTTGATCGTTTTGATCTTTAATTCACCGTTACGCGGAATGAACGCGATCTCTTCGTCCTCGAGGTAAACTACGTTCTTGGTGTATTCTACGATGGGTGTTGCATCCGAAGCCACAAAAAATTCACCATCACCGATGCCGATCACCAGCGGGCTCCCTTTTTTTGCAGCGATGATCTCATCCGGGTTATCTTTTGAAAGAACAACAATGGCATAAGCACCGATAACCTGGTTGAGTGCGATACGGACGGCATCTCCCAATTTCCCCTTTTCATTTTTTTGAATGTCCTCGATGAGATGGATAAGCACTTCGGTATCGGTATCACTCAGGAAGGTATGACCGCGTTTCTTCAACTCCTCTTTTATAGAAGCGTAGTTCTCGATGATCCCGTTGTGGATCATCACCATGTTCTTTGATTCGGAATAATGGGGGTGTGCATTCACATCGTTGGGGACACCGTGCGTGGCCCAGCGTGTGTGACCTATGCCGGCTGTGCCTTCATGCGATCTTCCTTCTGCGAACTTTTCAAGGTCAGAGACCTTTCCCTTGCATTTGTAAACGTTAAGTGTTGAATTTTTTGCCGTACCGTTACTGTGCAGTAATGCTACGCCTGCACTGTCGTAACCGCGATATTCAAGGCGGTGTAAACCTTTTACAAGAATAGGATACGCTTGTTTTTTACCTATATAGCCTACGATTCCGCACATGCTGTCAGAGTTTTGTATACGTCAGGTTAAGTTTGATGCGGTACGGACTGCTTACCGATCCGCCACCCAGTACTACGCGGTTGGGGAGAACGGCACCTCCCTGCGGGATGATCATTAAGCCGCGGAAAGTGGTGCTGCCATACAGGACCTGTTGCAGGTAACGCGCTATGTTAAAACGGTATTCTTTATTGGTGGCATCATATGTTCCGCCACCATAAGCATTTCCTTCCAGTAGGTCGGAAGTAGTAAGATAGCCATCCGTATCATCAAGCGCAACCATCACGAGTTGTGTTGGAGCGAGGTAATAATTATCAATGGTGTTCGGGTCGGCTTTGAATACGATCTCCGCTTTGTTGATGGCAACAGGGCCGTTCTTCTGAAGATCGAAAAGATTGGGAATGTAGAGTTTTGTTTGAAGTCCACCGAGTCCCTGGACAAACACTGTATTCTCCTGGGTAGTGTCGGTATCGTTTACCTGTGTAAGGATGGACGGGTTGGCCGAAGAATAATCATGTGTGAAATGATTGAAGCGGCCGGTATTTCCCCCAAGCAGGTAATCGAAAGTGTACGCCATTCCGTCTTGGAGATTGTGATAATACAATGTCACTTTGGTATGGGCATCACCGGGCACAAAAGAATAAATGGCGCGGTTGCCCGAAAGCCCCGTAGAGATAGCTTCCACATAAATTCCGTTGAAGACGGTGCGGAAATTACTCCAGCTGGAGTAAAGTGAATTCACGGCAAGGCCGCTCAAAAGATTTTTATCGAGTTTGATGCGCAGTTGCGGTGCATACGTTTGCCCGTCAGCGTGAACCGAATCGAGTGTATTGGGTTCCAGGATGACATCCGCAAGCGGCAGAGCGGAATTGTACGGCTTCACCGAAGTGGAGTAATAAGAAATGCCATTGGTAATGGTGTCTGTTACTTCGTAAACTTTGAAATGCAGGGGTGCGGGCCGGCCATAATATCCTTTATATACTAATGAAAGCACCACCGAATCCACCTGCGGTGTGCCGAAATCAACTGAGGAGCCGAATGCGCGGGGGTAGATCTCTGAATAAAAAGAAGCCTGCGTGGAACCGAACACCGGGTCGAAATAATCACCGCACATCAGGTAGGCGGGTAAGCCCGTCTTAAGCGGCTTCATGGATTTGGTGTGAGTGACCACGGTCATGGTATCGGTAAAAATACCTTTGAGCTGGTCGCCCAACTGATTCAGGCCAATGTCAGTATTCTCTTTTTTACAGGATGAAAAAAGAAGGGAGAGCAGCAGCATCCCTGATAAAAATTTTGCGGAAAGTGAGTGATTCACTTTCCGCAAACGTAAAATTACATCCTTAATTGTACTGTTCCTCATATAAATATCAGTCCGCGAAAGCGGGCTCAAGCTCCAGCACCTCATCATAAAATTCAGAGTATGCATCAATATATTCTTCCGGCTTCTGGTACTCGAGGGTAGGTTTGCCTGACTTCTTGATGTACTTCTCCACATCACTATTGATCTTGGGACTTGCCTTGATCACTGCATCCGAAAAGTCGATCGCGGTTTTTTGAATGTTCGCGAAGTTCGGGGTCTTGAGCCATTCCACATCCGATTTTTCAATGCCTTCCCAAATGGCTTTTTTGCTCATGTTCTTGTCGAGTGTGCCGGTAAAATCATCATTGTATACGGAGTACACCACGCGTGTTTCGGCAAACAAAGGATTGTCGCGGAATGAACGCTTCAGGTACATAGGCATCATGCCGGTGAACCAGCCATGGCAATGAACGATATCGGGAGCCCAGCCTAATTTCTTAACGGTTTCAATAACACCGCGGCAGAAAAAGATGCTGCGCTCATCGTTATCTTCAAACATCTTACCTTTTGCATCGGTAAGGGTTTCTTTACGCTGAAAATAATCTTCGTTATCGATAAAGTAAACCTGCATGCGTGCAGATTGAATGGAAGCCACCTTGATGATCAGCGGGTGATCGCTGTCGTCAATGATCAGGTTCATGCCTGATAGACGGATCACTTCGTGAAGCTGGTGCCTGCGCTCGTTGATACAACCGTAGCGGGGCATGAATGTACGGATCTCTTTGCCTCTCTCCTGGATACCCTGGGGGAGATTACGGGCAATGTGTCCCATGGGAGTTTCCTCCAGATAAGGAGTGATGTCCTGGGAAACGAAAAGTACTCTGGCTTTTTTCATATTTGGGTTGTGTAGTTTTCCTGGTCAAAGGGTTCTGCAGAGAATAAGACGGTTTTTGCAGAGGCTTTTGGATTAAGTATGCAAAATTAAGAAAAATAACCCGGCTTTTCAAGCAAAAACGTAGCTTTATTGCCCCGTTCTGGGGAATGCTAACAGGCCGACTTATAATGAACAGATTTTATGCCAGTTACAGATGAAAACCTTTAACAATACTGACGGAATACAGGCGTATTTATTGTCGTTAAAGGCAAAAAACAAGCGCATTGGATTTGTGCCCACCATGGGAGCTTTGCATCCCGGTCATATATCTCTTATTGAACAGTGTAGAAAGGAAAATGAAGTGTGCGTGGCCAGTATTTTCGTGAATCCGACCCAGTTCAATGACAAAGAAGACCTGGAGCGTTACCCGCGTACTTTGGGGGCCGACAGCGCTATGTTGGAAAGGGCCGGTTGTGACGTGCTCTTTGCGCCTCCGGTGGAGGAGGTATATCCGCAAGTTGGGATAAATAATAAGTGGCAGCAAGTTGACCTCGGGGAATTGGATAGTGTGATGGAAGGTGCGCACAGGCCCGGGCATTTTAAAGGAGTTATACAGGTGGTAAGCCGGCTTTTCGATATTGTGGAACCTCATCGCGCTTATTTCGGGCAAAAAGATTTTCAGCAATTGGCAGTGATACGGGAAATGACCAGGCAGCTGAATTATCCCGTTCAGATCATCGCCTGCCCCACCATGCGTGAAAACGATGGATTGGCCATGAGTTCGCGCAACATGCGATTAACGCCCGGAGAAAGAAAAGAGGCACCAAAGATCTCCCGGGTGCTTTTTAAGGTGAAAGAATTGGCGAAAGAAAGAAGCGTTGAGGAACTGAAACGATTTGCGGTGGACGAACTCAATAAAGAAAAACTTTTTACGCTCGAATATTTCGAGATAGCTGATGCGGCAACGCTCCAACCCGCAAAGGATCTTTCAAAACCGGCAGTGGCCTGTGTGGCGCTTAAGCTGGGGGCTGTGCGGCTGATCGATAATATTTCACTCTGATCACTGAAAGATCAATTTCCCGGCCGCGCTTTTACCATCTTTCATTTTCACCGTATAAAAATAGATCCCGGCAGGGAGTTCATTTCTCTCCACCACTTCATTTTCACCCACCAGCTCTTTGGTCATCACCAGCTTTCCACCGGCAGAGAAAATATCGAGGCGCGCAGCGGTGTTGGTCTTAAGTGAAATGGTAAAATGATCTTTGACCGGATTAGGGAAAACAAACGCATTCAGATTGTTTGAAGCCTGGTCGCTTGTACTCAGT
>DATDFI010000390.1:0-2102 GCA_036522695.1 Bacteroidia bacterium
ACCGCATGGTTCCACATATGCGGAAGGCCATACGCCACGTTCGCCATATCGGTAATTTGCTTATCGCTCCAGTCCTTCGAAAGATCCTGCGGTAGCGCGATTTTGTGTTTCTGCAACATCTGTTTGAATTCCTTCACGCCTTCCGGGTAAAAATCTTCAAGATGCTGAAAGATCACACAATTCGCATAACAATGCCTCATGTGCAGCACTACCGATAAACCGTATGACAAGGCATGGCACACGCCCACTTCAGAATACGTAAGACTTAACCCTCCCATCAACGATGCCACCATTAATTTTTCGTCATTCTGCGAATTCTGCCCGCTGCCTTCATTCACAAAAATATCACGGCACAATTTCAAAGCCTGTTCAGCATATGCATGAGAATAAGCATTATTCAACGTACCATTTTCCGATTCAACACAGTGTATATAAGTATCCATGCCGGTGTAGAACCACCAGTCGCGGGGAACAGTCGAAATCAGGTCGGGGTCGAGAATCACCTGGTTGAAAACGGTCCAGTCGCATTTTAAACCCAGCTTTTTTACAGGACCGGTAAGCACAGCGGTCATCGAACACTCCGCGCCTGTTCCTGAAATAGTGGGAACACCCAAATGATAAATGCCCGGCTTTTTTACCAGGTTCAATCCCTGGTACAAAGCAGATGAACCTTCGTTGGTGAACATCAACGAAACCGCTTTCGCAATATCCATGATGCTTCCTCCTCCTATTCCCACCACACCGGAAGGCAAACCTTTTGTTTTTAAAATTTCATCGCGAATAGTATCGATCTGCCCCGTAGTGGGCTCATGAGGGTCCACATCGATGAACATCACCACATCCTCCTTCTTCGCAGGAATTCTTTTCTCTAATGGTTTCCCCTTGAAATAATTATCGACAACAAAAAGAAAAAATTTACTATTCTCATTCCGCTTCTCCGCGAGGATGGAGTCCATCATATCAAAACTCCCGCGACCGAAAACGGTTTTATCTATATTCTTAAAGTTCTTGTGCACTTCTATAATGAGGCTAAAGCCCTCTTCTTTGATTTTATTTTAAAGCCCCGGCCTAAAGGACGGGGCTGACAAGGTTTAAGCATTCACCGGCTTCATCGCCTTCTCCACGCAAGCTGAAATTTTTGTCACAAGCTCTTTCATTTCCGCTTCTGTCCAGGTACAACGTATACCGAAAGAGATCAAGCGGCCGATCACTTCCTGCGACTTGGGCAACTGCAAATTCTTATAATCCTGCGAAGCACCCAAAACCTCCACCGGGAGTTTAGAAACTGTTCTCATCTCCTTTATATGGTCCCACTGGTTGATGAAGTGGTACATGTTCGTGAACCAGTAATTGAATCCACCCACACCTGCCTTGTTCAACTCGGCAACCGTGCGCTTTGCGGCTCCGGTATCGGGTAAAAACAAATTCAGGAATGTTGCTGAGTCGCCTGCAGGATCACACACCTTCGCAAAACTTATTCCCGGTGTATCCGCTAGTTCTTTTTCGAGAAAAGCCTTATTCTTCCTGTTCTTCTCTTTTATCATTGGGACTTTCCGGGTTTGCGCAATGCCCACAGCCGCATTCAGTTCGCTGATGCGGTAGTTGAACCCGAGGTTGGGATGATCTTCCATCCCGCGATTACTGCCGATATGATCGTGACCATGATCGGTATACGTATCCGCATTTTTATACACCTGCTCATCATTCGTCACCAGCACACCGCCTTCACCGGCCGTTGCAATTTTGAAAAAGTCGAAAGAAAAACTTCCTGCCGTCCCGAAAAGTCCGACATATTTCCCTTTGTACGATGATGCGAAGGCCTGCCCTGCATCTTCAACAAGAATTAAATTTTTCTCCTTTACCACCTGCATGATCGCATCCATATCGGCCATGCCGCCACACATGTGTACCAAACAAATCGCTTTTGTTTTGGGAGTAAGCGCTTTTTTAATTCCATCCGCACTCAGGCAAAGTGTTTCATCCAGCTCGGCAAAAACAGGGATCGCGCCCACGAACAGTACCGCCTCGATACTCGCCACAAAAGTGAAAGGAGGCACGATCACTTCATCACCGGTCCCAATTCCGCTCGCAGCCAACGCTGC
>DATDFI010000391.1:0-6650 GCA_036522695.1 Bacteroidia bacterium
GTACACTTCGGATTTTACTGGGGATCAAAACTTCACGACCCATATAAAATATTACTCGGGAACGGGAATCAATACCGGTACATAACCGTGAAAGATGTGAGTGAATTTCCGAAAGCGAAGATCACACGCCTGATGAAAGAGGCCTACTCGTATTCGATGGCTAAGCTGAAAGAGAAACCCAAGTTGAAGGGAGAGACCATCGTAAAGTCAATCTCAGCAAAAAAGAAAAGGCCGAAATGAGTAGCAGTGGCAGTAAATAAAAAGCACAATCATGAAGACCAACGGAAACACCATTCTCATCACGGGCGGAGCAACCGGCATCGGGCTTTCGCTCGCTGAAAGATTTCTCGCTGAAAACAACGAAGTGATCGTTTGCGGGAGAAGAAAAGAAAAACTGGAGGAGGCGAAGCAAAAGTTCCCAAAGCTTCACATCAAAGTTTGCGATGTATCAAAAGAGATCGAAAGAACGGAACTGGTCGAATGGGCCATAAAAAATTTCCCTTCATTCAACGTATTGGTGAACAATGCCGGCATCCAGCAAATGATCGTACTGCCCAAAGAGAACTCTGCCGAAAATATTACAAACGAAGTGAACACCAACCTCGTTGCGCCTATTCATTTCACCGAACTTGTAGCGGAGCATTTTTCAAAACAACCTGGAGCCGCCATCCTCAATATCACTTCGGGCCTTGGATTTGTGCCTATCGCTTTTACTCCCGTGTACTGCGCCACCAAAGCCGCCCTGCATTCCTTCAGCATGTCCGCCCGCAGGCAATTCCGCGACACACCCGTAAAGATCTTCGAGATCATTCCTCCCATGGTGGACACGGATCTCGATAAAGGCTCGCGCGAAAAAAGAGGGATGAAAGAACGGGGTATCAAACCGGAAGTGGTGGCTGAAGAAACGCTTAAAGCCCTGGCCAGCGACCAATACGAATTTCCAATTGGCGAAGCGGCCAATCTTTATGGAGCCGCCAACAACGGCAAAGCCGGCTTTGTTTTTGAAAAGATGAACGGATAACACTTTATGGAATTCCTTCCTTTTATCATCTTAAAGGGAAAAATCCACAATGAGAACTGCCCTGTTCCTTTTTTCTTTCCTGCTATTTCTTTCTTCCTGTGGCGATAAGAACACCGATGCAGATAAAAACGCTCCTCCTGCTGCCGATACGGTAAAACAGGTCAGAAAGAACAAGGACGAGTTAGCTTTACTGCTGCCTAAAGAGCTGTTGGGCTACAAACCTAAAAAAGCGCCCGAAGGCCTCGATATGGTGATGAAAAACGCGAGATTCTCTTTCTCCATCCTAACCTACTTTAAGGACAACGACTCCATTTGCGTAGAGCTTCACGATTACCTGGACGGTGAGCCTGCTTATGAAAATTACGCGGATATGTGGTGGTTCAGTAAAAAGCAAGCCGATGACGCAACTATCAAAGCCGGCCCGCTCGACATGGGTGCCGGCATCGATGCCTGGGAAGTTGACCACCGTGATGAAAAGCGGACCACCGTGTACCTTGGCGTTCGCGACCGCTATTACCTCATTTTTGAAGCCTACAACAAACCCGATCTTCGTTTTATTGAATCGGTGGTGAAGCAGTTCGATTTTGAACCCCTGCTTCACGGAAAGTAAAACGTAATCAACAATCCAACGTTTAAAACAATAGTCCGCTCCCCTCGCTGCATGCTCGGTCAATTACGGTATTTTTGAATACACGACCTCTTTATGGTTTTTGCGAGTCTTATTTTCCTTTTCATTTTCCTGCCGCTTAACCTGCTGCTTTATTATTCAACGGATAATAAATATATCCGCAACTGGATCCTCGTGATCTTTTCGCTGTTCTTTTATGCATGGGGCGAGCCGGTATGGATACTGCTCATGCTTTTTTCATCGGGGGTGGATTATGTGAATGCCATCGTGATCGACCGCAACCGCGGCAAATGGCTTGCAAAATTCGGATTGGTGTCCAGCATCATCGTGAACATCGCCTTGCTGATGGTGTTCAAGTACAGCGCATTCATTTACGAGAACATCAATCATGCATTCGGCCTGTCGCTGCAGGTCCCTTCCTTTTCACTGCCCATAGGAATTTCATTTTACACCTTTCAAACCATTTCGTACGTGATAGACGTATACCGTGGCGAAGTGGCAGCTCAACGCTCCTACCTCAAATACCTCATGTTCGTTTCGCTCTATCACCAGTTGGTGGCCGGACCTATAGTACGGTATGCGCATATCGCGCACGAGATCGATCACCGCACGGTAAGCCTTAAAGACATCAGCAACGGGGTGAACCGCTTTTGCATAGGACTTTTCAAAAAAGTTTTTTTCGCCAATGTAGCGGGAGAGCTGGTGCATCAATACCTCGATGGGAATCTTGGCGAGCTGAGCATGGCGGCCGCCTGGTTCGGCATCATCCTGTACACTTTCCAGATCTACTTTGACTTTTCAGGTTATTCCGATATGGCCATTGGATTAGGATGGATGTTCGGGTTCCATTACCACGAGAATTTTAATTATCCCTACACCGCTACTTCCGCTACAGATTTTTGGAGAAGGTGGCATATTTCACTCAGCACTTTTTTCAGGGATTACATTTATATTCCACTGGGAGGGAACCGAAAACGCGCTGCGCTCAATCTCTTCATCGTTTGGTTCCTTACCGGGCTATGGCACGGGGCAAGCTGGAATTTCGTTTCCTGGGGACTTTATTTCGGAATACTCATTGGAATAGAACGTTTATTCCTCGGGAAAGCGCTCCAGGCCATTCCCAGGATATTTTCGCACATCTACCTGCTTTTTATCGCGGTAGTAGGATGGGGGATCTTTTACTTCACTGACTTCGGGCGGCTCAAACATTTCTTCCGCATTTGTTTCGGGATGACGAAACAAGCGTCCTGGGACATGGAAGTGCTGATCACCGCGCAAAATCACCTGTACTGGATCATTCTCAGCATTATCTGCTGCATGCCGGTATTTCACTTCACAAAGGCCATTGTCCATCGCAGGTTCAGTCATGCCCAGGTGAATGCACTCAACTACGTGCACATAACAGTGAATATTGCCCTTTTGCTTGTCTCAACGGCTTTGCTTGTCGGGAAAAGTTATAATCCCTTTTTGTATTTCAGGTTTTAATGAACGAACAGGATAAAATAACCTCTACTACTCCCGGAAGGACCGTGATGCTCGTGAATGTTTTCCTGTTCGCGGCCGTGCTTGCGGCCGGTGGGATACTCTCCTTCGTTCTTCCCAAGTCGAAGATCTCTGAATATGAAAAAAGAGAATTAACGCACCTTCCGGCTTTCACTTTTCAGAAATTATTTCACGCCAAATTCACGGACAGTCTGGACCTGTATTATGCCGATAATTTTCCTTACCGCGAAAATTTCGTGAGTTTTTCATCTGCGCTCAATGAACATTTCGGTTACAGGGTGGACGATATGAAGATCTACAACCTGGATCGGGGACACCAGCCCGAGGAAAATCGCATCGTGACCTCCACCACCAAAAAAACTACGGACACAAAAACAACAAAGGACACGGTTAAAACCGACACGCTTACTGCGCTTAAGCAAATGCTCGACACCATGCATAACGATGGCGAGTTCGTGAATTCCATCCTGATCTACGATGGTCGCGGCTACCAGATATTCGGGGGCTCGAGCGGGGCTGCTCACGCTTACGCGAACATGATCAACGCGTACCACAAAGTGCTGGGCGATTCGGTGACCATCCACGTGCTGGTGATCCCCAGCGCCATCGATTACTATCTCCCTTCGAAATACAAAGGAAAAGCAAGTTTGGAAAAGCCGAATATCGACCTGATCTACTCTTTTCTCTCACCTGGCATACAAACAGCCGATGCTTTCTCTGAAATCGAAAAACACACCTCGGAGTATTTATACTTCCATACCGATCATCACTGGACGGGCCTCGGTGCTTATTACGCCTATCGTGCCTACTGCGCTTCTGCCGGGTTCACTCCATACGAGCTCTCGCAGTTCACAAAAAAAACAAAACGGAAATTCCTCGGGTCGCTTTATGATCTGACACGTGACTCACGCCTGCGCGAGAACATCGACAGCGTGGAATATTTTTTGCTGCCGGTGAATGCGAAAGTGACATTATATAAAGATAAAGAGCTGAAGAATCCCATCAAGAGTTCATTGCTGGTGGAAATGGCGGGCGGGGCGAACAGTTATTCGGTATTCCTGGGCGGTGATTACCCGCTGCTGAAAGCGGTGACCGAAAATAAGAATGGGAAAAGGATCCTCATCATCAAAGATTCCTTCGGGAATGCGATCTCGCCCTTCTTCGCTTTGCATTATGAAGAAGTGTACGTGATCGACTATCGTTATTTCGAAAGTAATCTCGTTGACTTCATCCGCAAGAACAAGATCACCGATCTCATTTTCCTGCACAATACATTCATGGCCAACTCGAAATACACGGTACAAAAGGAAAGCTACCTGATGAAAACGCATACACCCGTCATCACCGAAACGAAAAAGGACAGCCTGAAGAAAAATTAGAGAAGAAAGACGATGAAGAAAATATTATCGATAGCAGGCCTATTCATTTACTCACTCGCCAACGCGCAGGTCCGCCCTATCGACTCCCTTGCCTATTATCCTTTCATTCATCCCGAGCTGAACGAGGTCCAGTATTATGATGACGATGCGCTGAAAACATTTCATGACAAATGGATGAATGCCAAACTCATCACCATCGCGCATTTCGGGGACTCGCATGTGCAACCCGATATTTACCCGGGTGAATTGAGAAAGGAACTTCAAAAGCAGAAAGGTGATGCTGGATTCGGAATGCTGTTCCCGTTTTCAACTGCCAAAACATATTCCATGGTGGATTACCGCTCCACGCACACCGGGAAATGGTTTAATTCCAAAAGCATTGAACCCACACCGCACCTTCCGCTCGGCATCTCGGGCGCTACCTGCCGCACCGAAGACAGCACCGCCAGCTTCACCATCGAATTCAAAAACCCCGTTCCCGAAAATTACCGCAAGCTCAAAATATTCTGCAGGCAGGAAAAAAACAGTTATGATGTATTGGTTAAATCGGGCGAAAAATTCACAGCAGTGGAAGTGGACAGTACGGATAACAAACTTCCTTATATAGAGATCACATTGCCGGTGATCGGCAGCAGCATCACACTTCAGTTATTGAAAAGAAATCCCGAAGAAAACGAGTTCGAATTTTACGGGATGAGCCTGGAGAGCATCGAACAGCAGGGCCTGTTGCTGCATTGCATGGGAATTGGAGGATCGCAATACGGATCCTTGCTGCAGGAAGTCCTGTTCGATGCACAATTGCCTTCCATACACCCCGACCTGGTGATCCTCGATTTCGGGACGAATGATTTTTTGTATCACAACTTCATTCCCGACAACCTCGAACAGCAGGTCGTGGATGAGATCGGCAAGATCCGCAAACTGGTCCCGGGCGTAACCATCCTGCTCACTACCACCAACGACATGAACTATAAAGGAAAAAATGTGACCGCTGCCGTACAGTTCTCCGACCTCATTCACAAGATCGCGAAAGAGCAAAAATGCCCGTTTTACGATTGGTACTGGATAACGGGCGGCCCGAAGACGATGGTAGCATGGAATGATTTCGGTTTGTCGCGAAAGGACATGGTGCACCTCACGGCAAAAGGATATACTTTGAAAGGAGAAATGCTGGCCGATGCACTGGTGCGCTGCATGGAGCGTATGGGCAAAAAAGACCATCCCGATTCGCTCGTTCTATCGGTGAGCAAATTCCGCCACGAAAATGATTCGATCGACAACGCTACCGTAACAGCGCTCGACACCCATCGTGAAAAACCGGATGATGTTCCATACAAAGTGGTCCAGCACAAAGTGAAGAACGGGGAAACGCTTGGTGGCATTGCGAAAAAATTTCACGTCACCGTGGAGCAGTTGAAAAAAATGAATGGCATGAAGGGGAACACGATCTATGTTGGACAGGTGCTCAGCATACGCGTAAAAAATTATCCCAAACCCCAGCCACAACCTAAAACAGGAACAGGAGGAAAAAAAGGACCGTGAACTTTAAGGACCATTTCTCAAAGCATTCGGGTCTGTACGCGCAGGCAAGGCCGGGTTATCCCGATGAGCTTTTCCGCTACCTCGCTTCTTTGACTCCCTCACGGGCCCTGGCCTGGGATTGCGGAACGGGCAATGGCCAGGCGGCTGTTTCACTATCCTCTTATTTCAAAAAAGTGATCGCCACCGATGCCAGCGAAGCACAAATAAAAAATGCAAAGCCTCATCCCGGAATTGAATACCGGGTTGCTCCTTCGGAGGACAGCGGCCTTGAAAATGCTGCCGTTGACCTGGTGACCGCTGCGGCTGCCGTGCACTGGTTCGACCATGGAAGATTTTATGCGGAAGTAAAAAGAGTGTTGAAGCCCGGTGGGATCATTGCGGTGTGGACGTACGCACATACCGAAGTAAATAAGGAAGTGGACCCGGTTGTGGCCGAACTCGAATGGAATGTCCTGAAGGATTACTGGCCCGAGGAGTCCCAATTCGTGATGAAGAGGTACCAGACGCTCCCTTTCCCATTTTCACCCATCATGTCTCCCGCATTCAAAAGCATTACACAATGGGAAAGGGAGCGTCT
>DATDFI010000392.1:0-4576 GCA_036522695.1 Bacteroidia bacterium
ACATCACTGCTGCCCGTGCCGGTAATGGAAGTGGAAGCCACCTTTTTGAACGGGCCTACCTGCACCAGCAGGCCTTCCCACATTTGTCTCAGCTTAGCCGTATCCAGGCCAGCCTTCATGGTGCTGTCAAACATGGAATAAACGGCCGTGTATTTCCTTTGGTCGAGCTCATTCAAAAGCTGCAGCGCCATTTTGCTGTGGTCGGTTTGCGCCTGCAGAATAAAAGATGCACCGAGCCCGAATAAGAATGAAAATATTTTTTTCATGGTGTTTGGTTTAATGATCGTGGGCGCTGTTATTTCCCTTCATCATTTGTTTGTATTTAATGTAAGAGTAGATCATTGGTGCGAGCGTGATGAAAAAAATGTATGGCATGAGCAGCCAGGGCATCTGCGGGAAGAACCAATACACCGGCAGCATAAGCAGTGAGCAAGTCACCCACAAACGGCCCGCAAAGCGGTGGGTCATTACCCATACTGTTTCATTTTCCAGGGTCCAGGGCAGGCGGATACCGATGAACCAATTGGGACGGATGTTGCCGAGGTAATTGCCGAACACCAGCATGAGCACTGTAATGCCGTAGCAAGCGTACATGCCTATATCTACCTTGTATCCCAGCGCAAAAAAGAAAGTGGCAAGGGTGATGAAGGATAAAAATGCGTGCAGCACGGTGCGTATGATCCTCCATTTGTCCTCGAAGAGTGCATAGTTCTTCTTACGTGGGTCCAGGAAAGGCAAAACAAGGAACAGCGCATACAATATTATATTGATGGATGGAAATAAAATGAGCGCAAAAGTTTTACTGCTGTAGTCGTCCGGCTCGCCTTTTATATTGAAGTGTGTGGCGATGCGGTCGGGAAACTTATCCCAATTCACAAGTGCGAACACGAATGGCGCGAGGATGATGATCCAGGTGAACCAATCCCTTTTGATGCGTTTCATCTTTTATTTTTTTTTGACTCCTTTGTAAAGCCCATGATCCATCCCATGATATCATCGAACACCGTGGTGTTGAGTGAATACCTAACAAACTGTCCTTCCTTTACCGCGAGCACCAAACCTGCCTGTTTAAGCAGGTCGAGGTGATGCGAGATGCTGGGTTTGCTGATGTGAAATTCATCGGCTATCTCACCGGCTGTAAGATCGCCCTTGCGGAGCATCTCCAGTATCTTTCTCCTCGTAGGATCATCCAAAGCTTTAAAGGCGATATTCATTCGATAATTATATAATTAGACAAATGTCTAAATATTATTTGAAACGACAAAATTTTTTTTGAAAAATTATTTCAGAAGATCATAAGGAAGATTCCCAGGTGGCACAGCAGGCAGGCAGGCCCGGATCTCCCCGGGCTAACAATGTGGCCGGGAAGCAACCCGGCATCATGCGCTATCCCCAGGTGTTATTTCATCACCGCATCCACTCCCGGCAGGCTTCCGCTCTCTATATATTCAAGCAAAGCTCCACCCCCGGTTGATACATAGCTCACACTATCAGCCAGGTGATATTTATTGATGGCCGCAACCGAATCACCACCGCCAATAAGAGAATAGGCTCCTTTGATGGTAGCAGCCGCCATGGCATCGGCCACCGACCTGGTTCCATGTTCAAAATTGCTCATCTCGAAAACACCCATAGGCCCGTTCCACAACAAGGTTTTGGACTTCACGATCACATCGCTGTAAAGCATTTCGGTTTTGGGACCGATGTCGAGACCCATCCATCCATCGGGAATTTGTTTCACCTCGCAGGTCTTACGGTTGGCATCGTTCGAAAAATTATCAGCGCAAATGGCATCCACAGGTAAATAAAACCCCTTGCTCATCCCACCCCACAAGGGCGAAGTGTTCAGGTCCATCCCCCGCTTCCTCGCTTCGTTCAAAATGCTGCGGGCCACATCCAGCTTATCTTCCTCTACCAGCGACTTGCCTACATTACCTCCCAGCGCCTTAATGAACGTGAAAGCCATGCCGCCTCCTATAATAATGTTGTCGGCCTTTTTTACAAGCTGTTCAAGGATCAGTATTTTATCCGAAACTTTGGCTCCGCCTAAAATGGCGGTAAAAGGCTTTCCCGAGTGGTGCATCACTTTATTCACGCTCGCGATCTCGTTGCTCATCACATACCCGAAACACTTATTGCCCGGGAAATAGTGTGCGATCACCGCGGTGGAGGCGTGCGCACGATGGGCCGTTCCGAACGCATCATTCACATAAAAATCACCGAGTGCAGCCAGCTTACGCGCAAAACCATCATCACCCTTTTCCTCTTCCTTGTAAAAACGCAGGTTCTCGAGTAACAAAACTTCACCGGGTTTTAAACTACCGGCCTGGTCACGGGCCGAATCACCAATGCAATCATCTGCAAACTTCACCGGGCGGTTCAGCAATTTGCCGAGATGGTAAACAATATGTTTAAGTGAGAATTTTTCTTCAGGTCCGCCTTTGGGTCTTCCCAGGTGCGACATGAGGATCACCGAACCACCATCTTTCAGAATCTTGCTGATGGTGGGCACGGCCGCACGCATGCGGGTATCATCCGTGATCTCGAATTTATCGTTAAGCGGCACATTGAAATCCACCCGGATCAAAACTCGCTTGCCGTTGAAATTGAAATTATCGACTGTTTTCATGGTTATACGTTAGAAAAGAAAAGGAAAACAAAAGTATGATTTTAGAGGGGAAATGCAAATGAAGAAAGGCGGTTATTATCGCTGCACGATCAGGGCTTTACCCGAAATGATATCCTGCTAATTATCACTTATAAAACCTTCCCACATTCACTTCCGCATTCAACGCAGTCCCCTTCTCAAGATGATCATAAAAATGCTGCGCAAAATAAGGAGCGAGCATCACGCCTTTGCTTCCCAAACCGTTAAAAATACCGAGCTGCAAATGCTCGCGGTGCAAACCCATCACAGGCCTGCGATCATTCAATGCCGGCCGCACACCCGCTTTCTGGTCCACTATCTCTACCTCTTCATCCACCATCCGCTTAAGCCCATCCAACAATTCCTCGCGTGCCTCCTGCGTGATCTCATCATTGATATTTTTCCAGGAAAAAGTGGAGCCTACGCGATAAAGATCCCCGCCCAGCGGCACCAGGGCCACTCCCTTGTTGATCACCTTTTCAGAATGGAATTTTTTCAGCCTCACCAATAATGATTCGCCTTTGGCAGGGTTGAAAGGCAGCCCGCTGAAAAATGGATTACGCTGCGCAAGATATCCCTCGCAAAAAATTATCTTCTTCGCCTTCATGTCCTTGTATCGGGCCTCGTCACTTCCAAACCGCACAAGCGAATGATCGAAGCGTTCTTCCAAAAAAAAGTCCTGCCCACGGAAATATTCATTCGACAAAGCGAGGAATTTTTTTGTATCCAGGTATCCCGCGCGCTCCACCATTCCCCAGCCGAATTTGGTTTTCCCGAAATTTTCCAGCTCCGCATCCATTACTGGCGAGAGAAACTTCCCCACGGCCTCTCCCCTTTTCTTCTCCCATAATTCACGCTCCTGCTTTTCCGAGAATATTTTCACGATGGGCTTGAAATGTAAAAGCTTCTCTCCGAGCAGTTGCTCCATGTTCCCATAAAATTTCCCAAGTACGGGGATCAGCTCATCGGCCATCCAGCTTGCGGTAAGCCGCTTGAACACTACGGGATTGAACATTCCTCCTGAAACACGGCTGCAGGATGAGAGCGAAGGCTCATCCATGAGCAAGATCTTTTTCCCCTTCGAGATCAGCACATGCGCCAATATGGTCCCGGCAATACCCTGCCCCACAATAATAAGATCGCATTCGTGCTGTTTCATCGGTCCGTAAAAGTATCAATACGCGGGGATCTTTGCCTGCGTTAGCGCATTCTTTATATGAAAAATCTTATCTTCACCACTCATGGCATCCAAAAAAAAAGAAAAGATCACGATAGGCCGCAGGGAACATGTGGATTTCCCCGAACTCGGCATTTTCGGCCTTACCGCCAAGATCGATACGGGTGCCTATACAGCCGCATTGCATTGTCATGACATTGTGGTACGCGATGGTAAATTGTGTTTCAAATTACTCGATCCCACCCACCCCGAATACCAGGAGAAGGAACACACATTCGGTAATTATTACGAGAAGGATATTAAAAATTCATTCGGTGAAATTGAAAAACGCTATGTGATCAAAACGCTCGTACGCATTGGCAAGCGCAGGATCAAATCCGTAATTTCGCTCACCAACCGCGGCACCATGCGTTATCCGGTGCTCATCGGCCGCAGGATGCTCAAAGGAAAATTTATTGTCGATGTTTCACAATTAATGATAGCGAAATAGAACACAGGTCCGGCTGGTCGAACTAATTGCTACTGATAGCTTTATTTTATGACCGAGACCGAATCAATACGATAAGTTTGAAAACCGAACGAAGCTTAATTTGCCACCCTGTTTTAATCCTTCCACTATTCGTAGATTCGTGTAAGATTCGTAATTCATAGATGTATGAAAATAGCTGTACTCTCCCGTAACGGTCGCTTGTATTCCACCAGCAGGATCATTGAAGCGGGGCAAAAACGCGGGCACGACATGCACGTGATCG